>JANMIF010000114.1:0-7056 GCA_031375695.1 Planctomyces sp. | reverse complement strand
GCCAAAGGCGAGGACTCGACATAGACACCTCCCAAATTAAAAAGCAGGAAAACGACTTATGCACACAAAAAAGAGACGAATCATTTTCGATACCGAACGATGAAACCGAACTTCCGAACATCATTCCGACTTCAGGTCGATGTTGAACAGTGGAGTTTCGGGCTTTTTGACTTCCACACTTAAATCCGTACTCATTGCCGCTTGGTATTTCGCGGGAACATTGCACGGGCGGCTGGAACTGGCAGGTGCATTTCCAGCCGAAGATGATCCGGTTGCTGGGTCAAATGGACAAATCACACAAACCTTGTGTTTGCCGACCGGAGCTCCTGGCTTTCCATCGGGACTAATGATCCCAAACTCTCCGTTGGAGTTGATTGTACCACTGCAGGCCGGCCCCTTCGTTCCGGGTTGCGGAAACAGCGTCACGGTACCGACGGTCAGGGGCATCCCGTCAATCATCACTTTGCCTTTCAACGGCACATAGTCCACACTTGGCTCGGAATCTCCACCACATCCGACCAGAATACAACTGGAACAAACGAGAAGCATCGATCGCATTGTGTACATAAAGTGCCTCAAGAAAAGTTCGCTCAATAACCGGGTGAGCGTAATCCAACCCTGAAATGTTGGCAACAAGTGCCTGTCAAATTAGCAGAGCAAGCGACAGCGTGGAGTGCTCACAGAAAACATGGCCGATCCAGGGAGGGTATAACCTTGCAAAAGGCGACCGCAACGAGCCATCAAATCGGCATCACGACCACCGTGACCAAATGGTCACGAAAAACCGAACCTTCCGATTCCCATTCAATTCCGCATCATGGCAATGCGGTGATTCATGTAGTGCAGCAGGACCGCGTCGATGTGTTCGCTGGTGCGGATTGTGCGATAGTCGATGACCTGCTGAGCACAAAAACGACGCAGCTCATCCAGATATGAGTGCATCGCCGCCAGATAGCCGTCACGCAACGAGCGCGGATCGCAAAGCACGTCGCCGAGCGATTCCAGTCCCTCGAATTTTGTAGTGCCAGCAAAATTGAAGTCCAGCTCCGCGTCATCCAGCACATGAAACACGAGCACGTCGTGGCCCCTATGACGCAGCAACTTCAAGCCCTTGAATAGACCGGGACGCGGCACGAGCAAGTCGGAGATCAGCACAATCATGCCGCGGCGGCTGCCCGCTTCGGCCACATGTCGGAGCACGTCGAAGACGTCGGTCTTCTGCTTCGGCTCCTCGGCTTGGAGCGAGACGAGAATGTCATTCAAATGTGTGCGTTTGCTGTGCGGCGGGACTTGCGTGCGGATCGCTTCATCAAACGCCACCAGCCCGACCGAGTCTTGTTGCCGCAGCAGCAAGTACGCCAGCGTCGCCGCCAACGTGCTGGCATAGTCGTACTTCGACTCAAATTCGTTGCGTGATGTCGAACCGCTGCCGAACTGCATCGACTCGCTGAGATCCACGATCAAGGTGGTGCGTAGATTCGTGTCTTCCTCGTATAGCTTGACGTAGACCTTGTCGGTCTTCGACCAGACCTTCCAGTCGATCCGCCGCACATCGTCGCCCGGGACGTATTCGCGATGCTGTACGAACTCCACCGACTGCCCGAAGTACGGACTGCGATGCCCGCCCGACAAAAAACCTTCAACAATCTGCCGCGCTTTAATCTCCAGTCGCGCCACGCGAGCGATCACTTCCGGGCGCAGATGCTTGTGAGTCGTCACCACGACGGAAAACCTTTCTGAAGAATCGCTGCGTCAAGTAACCCGATGCGCTAGAGCGTGAGCGAACGCTTCACAAGACTCTGATTCGGTTGATTTGTAGAGAGTTCGTCCTCACTCACGCTTCGGGTTACTAAACATTCGGTTGCCGCTTGAGAAATTGTTCGACAATATCCAGTCCGACCAACTCGGACCACGCGGACATCAGTCGTCGGTAGGTTGAGCCGGGCTGGCCGTTGCCGATCACCACACCATTGATTTTCGTGACGGGACACAGACCATACGGAGTACTTGCCAAAAACGCTTCGTCGGCATTCATCACCGAATGGACCTGGATGTCTCGTTCGACGAACTTCAGTCCCAGTTTCGGTGCCAGTTCGATCACGGTGGCCCGGCTGATCCCGGGCAAGGTGTTTCGCAAAGTCGGGGACACGATCGTGTCCCCTTCTACAATCAAGAAATTCGCGCCACTGGTTTCCGTCACGTTCCCGTCCAGATCGAGTAGCAATGCAATCGCCATCGAATCGACCAGCCGGACTTCTTGGTCAGCCAAGTAGTAGTGCATCCGGCTGCGGTTTTTCATTTTCGGATCGATGCACTGCGGTGGAACATGCCTCGTAGATGGAGTCACAACGTGCGCGCCGTCACGAACTCGCGAGGCCCACAAAGCAAACGGCATCGGAAACGTGTGGACGCAAACTGTCGGCCCCGCCCGCACCGCATCACCAGCCGAAGCCGTGTACACGCCGTACTCGCCAGCCGTCACGAAATGCACCAAGCCCAGTTCCTCGGCGGCATCAATCAACCCGGTGTTGTGCTCCAAAAGCTGCCGCGACACATCGACAAGTTCTTTCGGCGTCATGCCGATATTGAACCGCACATACTTCAGCGACCGGAACAGCCGCGCGACATGCTCGTCCAACCGAAATGGCTGATGGCGAAACGTGCGAGTCATCTCCGTGACCGTCGCTCCCAGCACGATGCCCGCATCAAAAATCTTCAACCCGGCCTGCGAGGCCGGCAGCATTTGCCCGTTCAGATAAACCAATGGCTCAGTCATGGTGGCGGGACTGTAACGAGTGACGCTTGGCTCGCGACACTATTCGTCGCAAACCAAGTCGCGCGGAGCAAACAGCCGTGCGGTTTGTTCGCGAGGTCGAAAGATCATGTGTTGCGCGGTGATCGACTGCTTGACGGACGAATCGGTCAAGGCGTACAGCAAGCGACCCTCGTCAACCTGATCTGTGGGTTGGTGAGCAGCAAAGAATCGGTACAGTGAGTCGTACCGCGAACAACTGGTTTGCAAGAGTTGATGCGCGGTTGTCGCGCCCGTCACACTCAGCATTCGATAGTCGTTGGTCGTGATGAGCGGTTCATCGCCGAAAGGTCGGCGGAGGGCGAACTTCGTGGGTGTCCGTTCGACGACGACCCGTTGATGGTTCTTGGCCCCCGCAACAGTGAAGAGCGCTCCGGCCGTCAGCCGTTCTGATGACAACCATTCGACCGCCGCGTCGTAGCTCGTCGCGTCCTCCACGACTCGGCGCAGATGAAGCAGCACGGGATATCCGAGCTTGTCGATCCCTCCAAAATTGCCAACTGCATTCAACACGACCACGAAGCCGCGAGCGGACAGTCCGCTGACAACTCCGATCGCCCCCGGCCAGCCGGCATTCACAAATGCCAGCCGATCACCGCGAGTGAATCGCATCAGCACGCTAGCTCGCGCCAACCATTTTTCCGGCCAGAAGTCCATGTTTCGAACCAGCACCGGCCCGGTCGCGGTCGGCAAGACAATCGTCGAGCACGCGAACATCCCTACGACCAACTCGTAACTCAAATTGGCCAGCGTCAGGTCGCGCCAATCCACACCCACCCGATTGGCATTTGCCTTTGTTTCCGCGAGAAAGCGGTAACAGGTTCTCAAATGAACCGCGTCGGCAAGCCACCGTTTCCCGCCAGATATCTGCGTTTGCACCGCCGCCAACAACTCCCGCGAGCGTTGCACCACAGTGTCTGGCACCATCGCGATTCGATCGATCGGCGACACGTCGAGGTTGAGACTCAACGACGGACATTCGATCCACGGAAGCATGGGTTGTTCCAAAAGAAACAGCACGACCGACTGTTATCCAACCACTTCCTTGTCCGTCTCTGGCGCGGCGTCGTTGTCGGGATCAAACCATTCGGGTTTGAAAACGATTCGCTTCTTATACTTCATCGCCAAATTTGAGGTCAGAGCCATGATAGCGTCGGCCATCGCGACAACTCCATTGCAGCGCAGACCACCGTCTTTGACCGGGGCGTTGATCTTGTTGCGGATGCAGTGGCAGAAGTGTTCCATTTCTTCCGTGTAGCCTCGGCTCACTTTTTCGACGGTCGCTCCGGCAGCGGCCGCACCGGCGGTTGGGGCGAGGCTGGCCGAGGCACTCAGGACCGGGCCGCTGTCATTGCCGTTGATGACGTACAGTCGTTGCTCAACGCCGCCGCCACCGGTGTCAGGGCTGGCTTCTTTGAAGAGCATCGCTTGCTGCTCCGTTTGCACGATTAACGTTGCGCGACTCCCCATGACTTGCTCGCCATACGGTTCTAGGCGATTCGTGCTCAACGACGAATACGTCACGATTGCCACATCCTCAGGCGAGACGATCACCGGCTTCCCGTCGTTCAAGACAAGCTCGTTTTTCCCGTCTCGTTCAAAGTAATGCGAACCGGGGAATTCGAACGTGACGTAGACGTGATCGTCGATCTCACGCTTGTCTTCTTGCTTGTCCTTTGAACCGACTCCTTTCACTCCGTAGAAGTTTTTGCCACCGAATCCGCTGACGGCAATCGGCTTCACCTTGCCGAGAAAGATGCTACTGGCGTCAAGCTGGTGGCTACCAAGTTCCGCCATCAATCCGCCGCCGGTTTTGTTGTAGACACGCCAGTTGACAAGCTGCTCGACCGAATCGAAGCCGTATTCCTTGTAGTCCTTGATGCGATCTTTCAAAGACTCCAAATCCTTTGGGTCGACCTTCTTGTTCCACGAATCGCGGCCGGGAAAACTGTTGTTGCGATGCCACTGAGCTCGAATGTGTTTGACGTCGCCGAGCAATCCCATTCGGATGATGCTGGAAGCGTTGTCGTATAGCACGCTGTAATGCCGCTGATGCCCGACGGCCAAAAGCTTGCCGGTTTCCTTCGCCACTCGGATCATCGCTTTGCAATCGGTGACGGTCTTGGCCATCAGCTTCTCGCACAAAACGTGCTTCCCCTTTTTCATCGCCTCGATCGCGAGAGTGTGATGCGAGATCAGCGGCGTGGCGATGACCACCGCTTCGATGCGCGGGTCGTCGAGCAGTTTGCGGTGATCGTCGTAATACGTGATCCCCGTCGCCGTCTTCTCGCCAAGCTTGCGGATCAACCCGACGCGATCATCGTTGCCATCCCCCTCCAACGCGCGACGCAAATTGGTCGGCCGGATATCGGCCGCGGCGACGATCTCCATGTATTCCGGCGGGTGCTGAGTCAGCAGTACGGAACCTTCGTCGCCGGTCCCGATGAACCCGACTCGGACACGCTCGCCCTTCAGCTTGTCGTAGCCGAAGTAGAGTGCCCCCAGTCCAGTCCCGGCCGCAGCCGCTCCGGCGAGGAATTCGCGCCGGCTGAACCCGGTTGCCTCGTTGAAGTTGTCTTTACCAATCTGTTTTTGTTCTGCGGTCAGTTGCATGATTCGGTCCTTTGCTTTTGAGTTGCGCGAGGCGGCTGGCGCTTCGACACACTAACCCGAAGCGCCAACGAGGGCGAGCGTTCCGAGAAACGATGAATTCCGTGTTTTGTGAGGCGTTCACCCTTGTTGACGCTTCGGGGCACTGTGGTTGGGCGCGGCCACCGATTTCTTCCGGCGACAAGTCTTCCTTGTGATTGGCGATTGTCCAAACATGTCCGAACAGGTCAATCTATGTTCCAGTCCGATCGCAATCAAACGTTTCTTGAATCAACCGCATCACAGTGACGGCAGCCGTCAACGGAGATCATCCGGCTGACTGGCGTCTCTTTCAAGGTATGCTCACGCTTCGGGTTAGCAAGACAAAACCGAATCGAGAGTCCATCAACTCAATCGCCGACCGTTCTGAATCGCGTCGCAGTTTGTTCGATTCGACCACGGTCATTTCGCCGTAGCCGGAACGCCATTGAGCCTGAAACTCCGCCTGCCCGACGTAATCGGCTTCGCGCATTACGGCTCGCCAGTCGTCCAACAGACGGCCCTCGCGATCGACATGCACCTTCACCAAATACTTACCCGGCACAAGCCCCCCTGCCCCGCGATGCAACTCGGCCGCGCGGTCGCTCTTCGGAGCCGCCAGCAACGTGATCGTGTGTTGCCACGTTTTGAACTTCGCAGACGCCTGGCGATCCGAGATGGCGGTCGGCGATTCCTCAAACTTCTTCGCGTGTTCGTCCCAACGATAAATCGTGACTTGTAACAGCTTCTGATCCCACTCGGCGGGCGGATCGGTCAGCTTGAACCACAACTCGCTGCTGAACTGCCGCAACGCGCGCGGATCGGACTTCGGCAAATCATCAGCACTCTTGTACTCGTCGCGCACGATCTTCGCGTAGTCTTCCAGCCAGGTGCGAAAGTTCTTGTAACCGAGGTCACCTTTCAGAAACTTCTTGCCGCCACCGTGCTCTATCTCACCGAGCGGCTTGAGCAGCAATTCGCTCTTCTCCGGCTGCTCGACGTCGATCAAGTGCTTCGTGCGAATCAAATACGTCATCGTTTCGGCCGAGGACTTTTTCATCCACGCCACTTGCTCCCCGTTTTTGGTAACGAGCTTGCGATTCTGTTCGGAGCCTTCGACGTGGCAACCCATGCAGCGATGTCGCTGCCCCCAAATGTTTTGCTCGAACGAATCGAGCAGCCGGTCCGTGCGCGCGTGACGAATCACTTCGTCGGGTCGCTTCGGCCGAGCTACTTCGCTTGGCTTCAACTTCGGCGCGTCGCGCAGTTTCGGATCGTGGCAACAGGCGATAAGCCACTCAGTAAATGCCGCCGCTTCCGCCTCGCGAGTCTTCGCGTGCAGCAAGTTCGCGCCGGGATTGTCCGTGTTATTCATGCGGATCAGCCGCAAAATTTTGGATCGATTCGGCTTGTCGAGGTCCACCAAACCTTGATCGCGCAGCGACCAAAACGTCGCGTCGCTGGAAGGCTGGATGTAGCTCTTCAGATCGACGCCCGCCAAGTGGCATTGCACGCAACTGCTCGGCTGATCGGACTGAAAGATCGGCCGCAATCGCCGAGCAAAAACCTCCGACGGCGAATCGGCCGCGGCCACTTGGGACATCGACACCAACCAC
>JANMIF010000324.1:0-2689 GCA_031375695.1 Planctomyces sp. | reverse complement strand
GGTGATTCGCAGGAACAGTAGCCACGCTCGCCAAGAGCGTGGGAGGTTTGAGGAATCCCCACGCTCTTGGCGAGCGTGGCTACCAAATCGGGAACCGGACGCTAACGCGTTCCGGCTGATTTCGTCGCGACGCAGTATAGGTAGCGGTTCGATCTCAGGAACAAGTCGCCGTTGCTGATGGCGGGGGAAGCGTTGAAGTCGCTGTCGTCTCCGGTGAAGCGATTCTGAGCCAGCACTTCGTACTTCGGTTTCGCAGCGAGCACGAGCACTCCGTTCCAGCGACTGGGCACATACATCTTCCCGTTCGCGAGGACCGGCGAGGCATACACCGGGCGACCTCCGGCTTCGAGTTCGCTGACTCGTTCGCGATAGACCAGTTCGCCGGACTTCGCGTTGATGCAGAGCGCCTGACCGCGATCGTCAATCCAATAGAGATGGCCCTCGTACAACACCGGCGTCGCGACATACGAGCTGTTGCGGCTCGACCATTGGACGTGTGATTTCGTGACATCATCCTTGCCTCCGGCTCGCAGCGCGAGACTGCCGGCCGATCGGAAGCCGCCGAAGACGAAGACGGTCTCACCGTCGGCGATGATGCTCGGGCAGATGTTTCCGGTGAGTTGATGCTCGGCAAACCATTGCAGCTTGCCGGTGTCGGGATTGAGCCCCCAGACCTCGCCGGGAACCGCGATCACCAGTTCCGTTCGCTCGTCCTTCAGAGTCACCAGCGAAGGCGTTCCATACGCGAGTTCCAGCGTCGAAGCGGTCGCCTTCCAATGTTCCTTGCCCGTCAACTTGTCGAGAGCGCGGATCGACTGACTCTCTTCCGAAGCGTTCACGATGACCGAGTCTTTGTAGAGGATTAGACTCGCGCCCGAGCCCCAGCGGCGATTGCCCGACTCCTTGCCGACACCGGTCTGCCAGAGTTGCTTGCCATCGAGATCAAACGCGACCACACCGCACTTGCCGAAGAAGCAATAAACCCGCTCGCCGTCCGTCACCGGCGTGCTGCTGGCGTAGCCGTGCTCGGAGATGTAGCCCTGATAACCGTCTTCCGGCAGCTCGCCCGGAACGGTCTTCGTCCACTGAATCGTTCCGTCCGAGCGGCTCACACAAACGAGATGCCGCTGCAACGACTTGATGTCACCGCCGCTCGACTTCGGCACGCCATAGCCCGAATAACACGTCACGAAGATGCGATCGCCCAGCACGATCGGACTGGAGGAACCCGGACCGGGCAGCTCGACCTTCCAGCGCAGGTTTTCGGTGTCGCTCCAAGTCAGCGGCACATTCGCATCGGCACTGATCCCCGCACCGTTCGGCCCACGGAACTGAGTCCAGTCCGCCGCATGAATTGTCTGAGTAGCCAGCGAGCAGGCGACGACGATCAGAAACGTTCGCAGAGTGAATGGATTCCGCATCGTGATTTCAATTTTCTACTCGAAAGACATCGTTCTTCTTGATGACAACCGGATTCGCGCCGCTCCCAAATTCGAGATGACAGTCGAAAAGAATCCCGACCGGCGCGTCGTCGGGAATTGTGATCTCGGCAGTGACGAGGTTTCCTTCTCGCTCGATCTTCGTCGCGTCGAACGGACCGATCTGGACCCAGCTCGGCTTGTCGGCGGGCAATCGGCGACGCGCGTTTTCTGGAGTCAGCTCAAACTGAATCGAGTGAGTCTTGCCTCGCACCGCTGTGCCCGGACGAACGCTCGCGATGACTTGCTCCATGCGAGTCCCCGGCTGCGTGTTGTCTTTGATGGCTCCCTCGCCCGCGCGATTCAGGCCGCGATTGTTCGACGGTTCAACGACTCCCGCATAGCCACCGAGGATGTACGGGAACCGCCCCGGCGTGACGTGATAGTGATAACCGCGCTGCTCGTCCTTGTGCCCGTTGCAGACATCCAAAGCGTGATTGCCCTTGAGATCCTTCGCCATGACGCCCGAATCTTCATACGGTCCATAGAGCGGGAACCCATCGAACGCGAAGCCAATGATCGGCGAGTGCTGCTGGCCATCGTCCGCGAACGGTGACTTCACGCAACTCGGATACTTGTGGTAGTGATACACGCCGGTCTGTTGAGGATGCCCGCAACACGAATCGAGCCACACCTCCGAGTAACCTTCAACGGCGTTCTGCCCCTCCATCTCGAACTGGTTGAAGAACACGACGCCATTGAGCGCCGTCCCGATTGCTCCCATCGGCAAGCGAGTGATCTTGTCGGCCAGCTTCGGTTCGAGCGGCAAGCGAAACTTGAAGCTCTGCACGCGAATCGAATTCGGATTGTGGCTGTTCGGAAACACAGCCGTCGGATGATTCGGATACCCCTGGCTCTCGATGATCAGGAACCCTTCGTCGTGACTGACGCGAACGTTGTCGATGCCGTCCTTGTTCGAGTCCTTCGCGTGGTACGAAAATAAATCCACGAACCGCTCGCCGTCGCGATAGAAGTAGGTCGGCTTGTCACCCGTTTTCTCTTTGACGAACCAGCGCCCACCGATGTGTTTGAATTCTCTGGGAATCGACGGTTCGCGCGACTCCTCTGGCCGCTGAGCAAACGCAAAAAGCGCCGCGATAAACATCGCGCCGCAAAAACCAGCCACCGAGAAAATCGTTCGCACCGAGAAAACCTCCGTCATTCGTCTTGGATCGCAGACATCAGCCGCCGGGCGCTAGCCCCGGTTCGAG
>JANMIF010000030.1:0-76288 GCA_031375695.1 Planctomyces sp. | reverse complement strand
CTTGCTTCAAGCTCAGACGACGTGAACCACATGACCACCCCAAGATCAAAACCATCGACTACAAGCCACCCAACAAACACCGCAAACAGTGACTACCTTTGACTGACACTTTGTCACCACGCAACGCCGCGGGTGACTACCCTTGACTGACACTTGGCCGATGAACCGTAGACCATCCCGATTCACAACCTCGCCCGTGGATTGAAGCCTACGGCTACCATCAACGGTTGCTCCGCGACCAAATCCGTACCGCGACCGTCAGGGAGCGGCCATTTGATCTCGGCCGCTCGAAATCAGTCGTCTTCAGTCGACTCCCCATTGGCCCCCCGCTTGAGCTGTTGGTACGTAGCTCCCTCCCACCCCAGTCGAGTCGTCATTAGCCGTCTGTTCTTGGAGTCGCCGCGTCTCGCCAGAGCGTGGTCCGCCTGTGGAGCCACCCACGTTCTGGCGAGACGTGGCGACGAAGCTACTCCGGCAAGATATCCGTTGCGAACCACCGGCCGCCGACCATGCTCATCCAGGAGGCTGGCCCGCTACGCAATCCACTCCCGCACTTCCTGATCAACCGCCTGTGCCAACAACTCGCGAGCCCCGACCGCAGCACGTCGCTCAAATTATCCCATCCCCACGGCCCCACCAACGCTCAGTCCGCTGGCATCGCGAGCGACAGCTTGCCTTGAGGCAGTTTTGGGACGCCAATATACTCCGACCCCTTGGTCTCCACGCCAATTTCAACAGTCGGATTTTCAAATCGTTCACGGTGGTTGCATGAAGTTCTCTTTGGTCGATCGAATCGTGGTCCTGGAGGCGGGGAAGACGATCACGGCTGTGAAAAATGTGTCGCTGGCAGAAGAGTATCTGCAGGATCACTTTCCTGGGTTTCCCGTTTTGCCCGGCGTGATGATGGTCGAATCGCTAGTACAAGCCAGTGCTTGGTTGTTGCGTCATACCGAGGATTTCAAGTTCAGTACAATTCTGCTCAAGCAAGCTAAGGCGTTGAAATTCAATAACTTCGTGACGCCCGGTAAGACGCTGACCGTGACCTCGACAATTCACAAGATGGAACCGGACGTTTGCACGTTCAAGGGGGAAGGCTCGGTGGATGGGCAGTCGGCAGTCAGCGCAAGAATTACCTTGCAGCGTTTGAACTTGCGGGACCAAAACCCTAGCTTGTCCAAGATTGACGAACAGTTGATCGCCAAGTTTCGAGAACAGTTTGCGTTTTTGTGGAGCGGACCGGCAACTCCTGCCGTAACGTGAGTTCGCACTCAAGCGTTTCGCGAATCTGGCCGAAGGATAGTCGTCGGAGTTTGTGTTTGAGGATCACCATGAGTTTGTTGGGAAAAACAGCTTTAGTGACGGGTGGCAGCCGGGGGATCGGCAAAGCGATCGTCCAAGGACTGGCTCGCGCGGGGGCCAAGGTGGCCTTCGTGTATCACTCGAATTCCGCTGCGGCCGATGCTTTAGTAACTGAGCTCACCGGTGAAGGGCATGAGGTCTTGGCATATCAGGCCGACGTCAGCTCGAAGAGCGAAGCCGACCGGATCGTGGAAGATGTCATCAACAAGTGGGGCAGCGTCTACGTGCTGGTTAACAACGCCGGGATCATCAAAGATGGTCTTTTGGCGACGATGTCGGCCGAGCAATGGCAAGCGGTCATCAATACGAATCTGAACAGCGTCTTCAATTTCACTCAAGCGGTAACGCGGTCGATGATGTCGGCTCGCGAGGGCCGGATCATCAATATCAGCAGCGTGGCGGCGAACTTTGGAAACTCGGGACAGGCGAACTACGCGGCGAGCAAAGGAGGCATTGAAGGCTTCACTCGCTGTTTGGCCAACGAACTGGGACGTCGCGGGATCACCGTGAACGCGATTGCTCCCGGATTCATCCTGACCGATATGACCGAGGCCATCCGCAACGCCGCCGAAGATACGATCAAGAAACAAATTCCGGCTCGCCGATTGGGGGCACCGGACGATATCGCGAATGCCGTGTTGTTCTTCGCCAGCACTGGGGCCTCGTATGTCACGGGGAATGTACTGACGGTAGACGGCGGGCTGACGCTAGGTGCTGGAATGTAAATCGCTTTCGCTGAGAGCGGGCAAAAATTCAATGAGCGCGGAAAACTCGCGAGCCGGTGGTTCGCGAGAATCAATATGTGGGTTGGTAATTGGTAGGCTCGCGGGGCCAGTTACCGAGTTTTGATACGCGAGATATTCGGTCGGAGTCGTCTGTTCGTTTTCGAGCTGGGAACGAAGAGCCGGGTCCGGCAGGGAGAGGCTGGAATGTCTGACGAAATTTTCACGAAAGTACGGGACACCCTGGTGGATGCTTTGGGAGTCGATGACGACGAAGTCACGTTGGAATCGCGGCTAGAGGCCGATCTGGGTGCCGAGTCGATCGACTTTCTCGACATCGTATTCCGCCTGGAAAAGAATTTTAGTATCAAGATTCCGCGCGGCGAGCTGTTCCCGGAAGACCTCGCGTCGGCCGATTCAGGTTTCGTGAAAGACGGCCTCGTCGGCGCCGATGGCTTGGCCATGCTGCGGAAGAAGATGCCGCACTTCGATGTCGAGAAATTCTCGAAAGACCCGAAGATCGAAAACATCCGCGACATGTTCACGGTGCAGATGCTCGTCAACTTTGTGAAGAACAAGTTGGCGGCGTAACGTGATGTAGGCGAGCCGCTCCCGCAACTCGCGCTCATCACATCGTTGAACTTTCCGGTGGTTCGTTTCGTTGACGTCAAATCGCATTGGGAATCTCAGTTGCGGGAGCAACTGAGCTAAGTACTTCAACCAGGTTTGCCTCATGCGTTGGTTCTGGATCGATCGCTTCACCGAATTCCAAAGCGGTCAGTCGGCGACGGCGATCAAGAACGTCACCCTGGCGGAAGAGCATCTGCACGATCACTTTCCGGGCTTCGCGGTGATGCCTGGATCGTTGATGATCGAAGGGATGGCTCAAACCGGCGGAATCCTGCTCGGCGAAAAGCACAATTTCGACCACATCGTCATCTTGGCGAAAGTGCCGAACGTCATCTTTCACAGTTGGGTCGTCCCCGGTGACACGCTCACCTACCGAGCCAAACTGATGGACGATCGCCCGGAAGGTGGCTCAGTCGAAGTGACCGCTCACGTCGGAGATCGCTTGGTCGCCGAAGCGGAAATCATTTTCTCCCACGTCGAACAGACCGGCGAGTTCAAACACCTCGACCAAAAGAATTTCGTCTTCTCGTCCGGCCTCTTGAGCGTCCTGGAAGTGGGCAAAGCCGGAACTGGAGCGTAGCCACCAGCGTACGACGGCGTCGGCTTAAACTACTTCGAGTCGGTGACAGGTCATACATGGTCGAAACTTCGGAGATGGAAATCACAGTGAAATGAGTGGATTCGTGATGACGCTGTTAGTGGGATGCGAACTCATCATTGGCGCAGCTATCATCGGGGTGTGCGGCGAATTGATGTTGCCGCAACGCTGGTTTCATCCCATGTCGGATGTAACTCCCGACTAAACCGAAATTCTCATCGCTATGTCCATAACTCGCATCGCCGCCGTGTTTGCTGCTCTCAGGGCCAGGAACCAAATGGCCTTCATGCCGTTTGTTACCGTCGGCGATCCCGATATGGCGACGTCTCTGGCTTTGATTCGTGAGCTGGCTGGACGAGGCGTTGATCTGATCGAGATCGGTTTCCCGTACAGCGACCCGATTGCTGACGGGCCGGTCATTCAAGCGTCGTACACGCGAGCGCTGTCTCGCGGGTTGCACGTCTCGGACATCTTTGCCGGCATTGAGCAAATTACATCCGGCCCCGACGGCGACAAGTTGCCGCCACTCGTGGCGATGGTGTCGTATGCGATTGTCTTTCGGACGGGAACCGCTGTTTTTGTAGCTCGCGCGAAGCAAGCGGGGTTCGCGGGTTTGATTATCCCCGATCTTCCGGGCGACGAAGCAGCCGACGTTTCACAACAAATCCGCGATGCCGGCATGGACGCGATTCAACTGGTCGCTCCGACAACGACGCCCGAGCGTGAGGATCGCGTCATCAGCGCGGCGAGCGGTTTTGTGTACTGCATCGCGGTTGCGGGCACGACTGGCGCGCGAGATCAACTTCCCGTCGAACTCTCCGGCCAACTGAAGCGTCTGCGTGGTAAAACGGACTTGCCGCTGGCGGTGGGTTTCGGCGTGAGCAAGCCCGATCAAGTTGGCACGCTGCGAGGTCTCGCGGACGGCGTGATTGTCGGCTCCGCGATCGTGCGACAACTCGAACGCTTGTCGAACAATTCTTCGTCAACCGTCGAAGTCCTTCACGATGTCGGTGACTTCGCTGCGAAAATGGTTGCCGCTACGAAAGCCTGCTGACTATTCGCCTTGGTCGTACCACCAATAATCCGAAGCGTCAGCGAGGCCAAACGCTCCGAACGGCTTAGATAACAAAGTCTTATGAAGCGTTCATCCTCGCTGACGCTTCGGGATCGTGGCGTCTCAACATGGCTGTCTCGCTCACCTTGCCGACGATTCAGAATTGGTCGTGTCACAATTGTGGCGGGTGTTGTCGGCAACATGCGATTGAAGTGACCGAAGAAGAACGGCAACGGATATTGGTTCAAGGCTGGTCGGCGGAGCAGGGGACTCCGGCAGGCGACGCACTTTTTAAACGCCATGCTGGGCCGCCGTGGGCGATACGGTATCGGTTGGCTCATCAGGCCGATGGGGCGTGCGTGTTCTTGAATGAACAAGGACTGTGCCGCATCCACGCGAAGTTCGGTGAGGCGGCGAAACCGTTGGCGTGTCGAATTTATCCGTATGCATTCCATCCGGCGGGGAACAAGGTCGCGGTTAGCCTGAGATTCAGTTGCCCGTCGGTCGTCGCGAATCTCGGCAAGACGATGAGCCAGAATGCGGACCAAATCAAACAGCTCGCGCGAGCCGTTGTGCCGGACGGACACGAGAAGATGCTGCCGCCAGCGTTGTCGTCGAGCGAGCGGTTGTCGTGGCCGGACTTGCTGCGCGTTGTTGATGTGATCGACGAGTCGCTTTCGCCGACAGTTGTGCCGATCTCGCTGAAACTGCAACGGACGTTGTTTTGGTTGAATTTGGTTGAGCAATCTAAGTTCGACAAACTCAGTGGGGCACGACTTTCGGAATTTTTAGGGATTGTTCGGCAGGCCGCCGAGGGGGAGGTAACGCATACGGCCACAGGCGAGCCGCCCGTGGCTACAGTCTCGAATGTTGGCCAAGTTCACTTTCGGTTGTTGTGTGCTCAGTACGCTCGCAAGGATACGGCGGCGGATCGAGCGGCCGGTTGGCGAGGTCGCTGGAAGTTGTTTCGTGCGGCAACACGATTTGCTCGCGGAGTTGGCGGCATCCCGGCGCTGCAATCGTGCTTCCGTGAAGTGCCGTTTGAGTCACTCGAAGCGCCCTTCGGCTTTCCGGCCGAGTGCGAAGAAATCTGGACTCGGTACTTTCGCGTGAAGATTCGCGGACTGCACTTCTGCGGCGCCGCCTATTACGACGTTCCGCTGGTCGAAGGCTTTCGTAGTCTCGCATTGATCGTCCCGGCGACGATGTGGATCGCTCGCTGGCTGGCGGCCAGTCAGGATCGGAAGCAAGTCACGGTGGAAGATGTCTCGCAAGCCTTGGCCATTTCGGACCATCATCACGGCTACTCGTCGATCTTCGGCACGATCGGTTTCCGTAGCCGAGTCCGCACGTTGGCAAAGTTGGGTGACATTCCGAAGTTGATCGAGCGGTCAGTGCGATGAATCGGCATCGCCCGACAGCATCCCGTTCTCAGCGTGAATAGACCGGCGAGAATGGGCTCCATTCGCGGAGGTGTTTTGTGACGTTGTTTTGGACCGTGTTGTTGCTGGCGTTGTCGAACATCTTCATGACGTTCGCCTGGTACGGGCATTTGAAGTGGCCGCAGATCAAGTCGGGTCCGATCTGGATGGCGATCTTGATCAGTTGGCTGATCGCGCTGTTTGAGTATTGCTTGCAAGTCCCGGCGAATCGGATCGGGCACCGAGTGTTCGCGGTTGCACAATTGAAAGTGTTGCAGGAAGCGATCACGGTTGTCGTGTTTTGCGGCTTTTCGATTTGGTTCCTGCGCGAGCCACTGAAGTGGAATCACCTTGTGGCATTCAGCTTGATGATCGCGGCTGTCGGGTTCGTGTTTTGGGATCAATGGCAGAAGCCAGGATTCGGCCCGTAGGCAGGCCCATCACGGCTTCAGCTTGACTGGCTTCAATCCGTGCACGGTCAATAGGTCGGCGTTCAGTTCTGGGCGAAAGGCACGTCGGCCTTCCAGGCCCATTTGTTCGCCGACGAAGTTGTCGAGGTTTACTCCCGGTTCGGATTCGAGATATGCCAAGACTCGGCCGCTGGGGTGCATCAACACATGTTTCGGGACACCCAACGCCGATGACGTCGATCGCTGAATGATGCCCGCTCCATCAAAACGAGGTTTCAGCGGCGAGCTGCTCGCCGGTATGGCGTTGTTCGGTGGTGTACCGGGCTGAGCGGGGCGGAAACCTTGCTGAGTCGGCTGCATGCCGGGCAACGGCTGCGGTCGAATGTTTTGCGTCGCAGTCGGATTGCGACTTGGTTGAGCTAGTGGACGATTCGTAGCATTCGGCATGGGAGCCGCACCACGCGGAGCGGCTGGGCGATTCGTCGCTGAAGGCTCCGAGACGACCGTCGGAGGCGTGAAGGGCTGAGCCGGTTTCGCTGCGGCTTTGGCGAGGTCGGTATCACGGCGAGATGTTTCGTCCATGATTTTGGCCAGTTCATCTTGGTCCGACTTGATCCGTTGATATCGCCCCAACATGGCCAAGCGATTGCGAGCGGCTCCCGACGTTTCGTCCTGATCGACCAATTCGCGCAGTTCCGTTTCGATCGGCGTGAAATCCCATTCGCGCGAATCTTTTTTCAACATGACTTGCAGCTCATCGTCCACCGCACGAATGCGGTCCCAGGCGGGCGAGCCGTTTTTGTTTGCGCTGATATTGGCCGAGGCCGCGGGCGAGTCATCGCCGGTTTCAAACGGCAATTTTGAATCGGCCTCGCGCGAGCGGGCGAATGGACTGGGCTTCGGGTCTCGGTCGAGATCGTTCGGCGCGGAACGAGTTTCTCCAGCCAGATCGCGCGGCGGCGGAACTCGCTTGTCGCTCAGACTCGATTTGACGGGAGAGTTGCCTTCGTCCCCGAACTCCGACAGATCAACGGGCGATACGTTCGGATCTCGCATCTTGTTGCGACCACGATTCTGGCTCATCCCAGAAGCCTTGTCGGCCGGGATCACTTTGGCGCCCGGAACCCAGCGAAAGTCGCCGGACGGCGGCTGAATCTTGTAGTACGGAACTTCGCCACGTTCATCCTTGAGAATTTTTTCGGCCAAGATTTCGACTCGCTCACCTGTTTGGAGGCGGCGTTTTTCCACATAGTGATCGTCACCAAACGTGGTTCCCATCCAAGCCACAACCGCTGCGTCGGCGACGACGACCCCGTGGTCCCCTTCGCGGCGAATATATTCTTTGCGGACCCAATTAAAACTTCCCAACGGCGGATCGATCATGAACCAACCGCCGGGATCATGCCGCACCACGGTCACGCGATCCCCTTTGCGAAAACGGCCCGTCGGGTAGTACTGCCGTCCCGGACCGCTGCGAGAATAAACCTCGTCGTCAAGGAGCACTGCATCGTACGGAAACAATTGTGATTGAGCCGTCGCCTTTTCGGCGAAGGCATTCATGGAACTGAGCAACATCAGCGCGAGAACGACCGATCGCATGGCCAATCTCCAGGAAACGAGGGACGTGTGAATTTGGAAGGGGTCGGGGTGATATCGCAAGGGTTTGATAAGACTCAAGATGAACTTACTGGAGGTAGGAGTACGAAATCAGACCGCGTCGACTTCTCGCACTTCGACCTCTTCACCATCCGGGCCGAGGAGATACGCCATTCGACCGGCACCCGGAGCCGGGGGAACGAACGGCTCCGGGTGCGACGGATGCAACTGCGCTCCCAGCGAAGTTGCGTGATTCAGGAAGGCATCCAAGTCATCGACTTCAAAAGCCAAGTGAACCGGACCAGGGAGAAAGTCGGTCCACTCGGCGAGGCGATCTCCCGTGCGAGCACTGAACAGCTCGATGCGGACATCACCAATTCGCAGCCACGCCATGTCTCGCCGCTTGAACAGTTGTTGTGTCAACAACTTCGCGCCGATCACCTCAGTGTAAAACTTGAGCGATTGGGCAAAGTGCGACGTTTGCACGGCGACATGATGCAAACAACGAACTTTTTTCGGAGAGGTCATTTTGATCACCAACTGAGTGCGTCTTGATTCGCGTCAGTCAGTCAATCTGGGTAAACCGCGTTGACTTGCTTGCCGTCCGTGACCCTCTACGATGCCGCTCAATCGACATCCACGCCGAAGTATGACACACGCGGCGCGGACGGCGCTCAGGTTTTGAAAATGATGGTCCAGCGGCAATTTGATTGAAGTCACTAACCCGACGCACAAGCGAAGGAGAGCGTTCCGACGGACGCGTGATTCGAAGTCCATGAAGCGCTCGCCTTCGTTTGCGCGTCGGGTTAGTGTGCTGCCGCATTCGGACGACAACTCAGCAAGGAAGCGAAATGCGAGTCTGGCCAGGTAAACCGTCCCCGTTGGGAGCTACTTGGGATGGGTCGGGCGTCAACTTTGCACTCTTTTCCGAACATGCGAATCGGGTTGAGTTGTGCTTGTTCGATTCGCCGACTGCTCCGAAAGAATCACATCGCATTCTGCTGCCGGAGCGGACCGATCAGGTTTGGCATGGCTATTTGCCCGACGTTCGGCCGGGACAGCTTTACGGATATCGTGTTGGCGGACCGTACGCGCCGGCGCACGGGCATCGGTTTAATCCTCAAAAGGTGTTGCTCGATCCGTATGCCAAGGCGGTCGGGCGAGATGTCGTTTGGTCGGACACGATGTTCGGTTACGTCGTCGGTCATCACGATCAAGACTTGTCGCGAGATGATCGCGACAACGCCGATGTCGCTCCGCTGGGAGTTGTGGTCAACGATGCGTTCTTTTGGCGAAACGATCAGCTTCCGCAGACGCCGTGGCACAAGACGGTGATCTATGAAGCTCATACACGCGGGTTTTCGCTGCGTCATCCCGGAGTCCCCGAACATCTGCGAGGGACATACGCCGGGATCGCCTCGCCCGCAGCGATCAAACATTTTCTGAAGTTGGGAGTCACGGCGGTTGAGCTGATGCCCGTGCATCATCATGTCGATGACCGACATCTCATCGAACGTGGCTGCACGAACTATTGGGGTTACAACTCGCTGAGCTATTTCGCTCCCGACATGCGTTACGCCGCCGCGACTTCGCCGCAAGAGGCGTTACATGAATTCAAGAGCATGGTCCGCACACTGCATCGACACGGACTCGAAGTCATTCTGGATGTGGTCTACAACCACACGGGCGAAGGAAATCAATTCGGCCCGACGCTGTCGTTGCGAGGCATCGACAATTCCAGTTACTACCGGCTGGTCGCTCATGACAAGCGATACTACATGGACTACACCGGCTGCGGCAACACGTTGAACATGGTCTGCCCGCGCGTGCTGCAACTGATCATGGATAGCTTGCGATACTGGGTGACTGAGATGCACATCGACGGTTTCCGCTTCGACCTGTGTGCCGCGTTGGCTCGTGAGTTGCATGAAGTCGACAAGCTAGGAGCGTTCTTTGACATCATTCATCAAGACCCGATTCTGTCGCAGGTCAAGCTGATCGCCGAACCGTGGGACTTGGGGCCAGGGGGTTATTTGGTCGGCAACTTTCCGGTTGGCTGGACCGAGTGGAACGGCAAGTATCGTGACAACATTCGTCGCTTTTGGTGCGGCGACGGCTCGGCGGTGTCGGAGTTCGCCACGCGGTTGTGCGGCAGCAGCGACCTGTACGCTCAGAGTGGCCGGCGGCCGTATGCCAGCATCAACTTCGTCACGTCTCACGACGGATTCAGCCTGCAAGACCTGGTCAGCTACAATGACAAACACAACCATGCGAACGGCGAAGACAACCGCGACGGCGAATCGCACAACATCAGTTGGAATTGTGGAGCCGAAGGTCCAACCGACGATGAACACATCATCGCCATGCGCGACCAGCAAAAGCGAAACTTCTTCGTCACGCTGTTACTGTCTCAAGGAGTCCCAATGATTCGCGGCGGCGACGAACTAGGCCATTCGCAGTTCGGCAACAACAACGCCTATTGTCAGGACAACGAAATCAGTTGGTTGAACTGGAACCTCTCGCCGCGCGACCAAGAATTTCAGGACTTCTGCCGCCGAGTCGTTACCGTCTGGCGGAAACACCCGGTGTTTCAACGTCGTCACTTTTTCCAAGGTCGTCCGATCCGTGGCACGGATGTTCGCGACATCACTTGGCTCACCCCCAGCGGCAAGGAAATGACCGACTCGGACTGGCACTCCGAATCCGCACGCTGCTTGGGAATCGTGTTATCCGGCGAGATGGCAGACGAAGTCGATGAGTTTGGCGTCCCCATTCGCGACCACACGATGCTCGTGCTATTTAACTCTTCGCCAAACGACGTCAAGTTCACGATCCCGCTCGATCCACCCGGTAACGAATGGCGCTCGGTTCTTAACACGGCCCAACCGCTGGCGAAGCCCGTGCGTCGAACCAGCGGCGGCCAATTCCTATTAGCTGGCCGGTCGCTCGCGCTGTTTGAAATGCGTTGAGCAAAGTTCGACTGGCCCAAAACTATCGACCCCTCCGCATCACCGGTCCAACGTCGCACTACTCTGGTGGCGCTGGTCAAGTCATTGAGTTTGCCGTGGACCTCGACGGGATCAACGAACGAAAAATTTTGCTAGAAAAACCACGCGCCGACGTTATTAGGCTGCTGCGGATTCGATGTGCTTTTCCGGCAACTTTTGGCTCCGGTCAGGGGCTTGGCGATTGCGGCGGTGCATGACGTACATCAAGGCCGGCAGCATGAGGACGTCACCGACGAGCGCGGCGACCATCAGAGCCATCATCACCCAGCCGAAGCGAGCCGTCGGAGCGAAGCTGCTCAGAGTCAGGCCGAACATGCCGGCCGCGGCAGTCAGTGTGGCTTGAATGAACGGAATGCTGGAATCGACCAGTGCGTTGCGAGCACCAAATTCCGCCGGGCAGATCGGGGCATGGCCGTGTTGGAACAAGACGGTCGAGGGATCGACTTCCGCATCGTCGCCGTCTACTGAGCTTTCGGAGGTTGCTAATGCGGACCACGCGGCGAGCGCAGCTTCGGCGCGGCGGCGATGATGACGGAAGTGCGACATGAAGTGGAACGTGCCGTCCACTGACATCCCCAAAGCGATGCTGCCCGACAGCATGATCGCGATGTCGATTGGGTAATTCATCCAGCTCATGGCACCATACACCCACACCAGCGGAGCCACGTTGGGGATCATCGTCATGAATCCGCGCCAAATCGACTTCAAGAATATCATCATGGCCGCCGTGATCAACGCCAACGCCATGAAGACGCTTTGCTGGAAGCTGTCCAATATCTCTTGTTGGGCCGATTCAACCAGAACGGTCAGGCCGGTCAGAACAACCGGTTCGTTGTGGAGAATCTCAGCGAGTTCTTGCCGTACGATCGCCCGTTTCTTCCCAGTATCGATTCGCACGCGGACGGAGATTCGCCACAGTTGCTGACCGCGCGCGGTGAACTGATCGGCGGTGTCTCGTTGTGAGGCACGCTTCAGCAGTGAGCCGAGTTCCAGCGTGTTTTGCGGCAATTCATCCGGAAAGAACCGTGTTGCCGACAAAGTTTGATCGACGGCCGGGTGCTGCTTTATCAAGCTCTCGATGCGGCGGACTTGATCCAGTTTTTCGGCGAACGGCCGAGGCTCAGCGCCGCAATCGACCACTGCTTCGATCGCGTCGGTACAAGCCAGTTCGCGATTGATCCGCAAGAAATCTTGTTTGACCTTCGAGTCGTTGGGCAGGAATTCCGACACTGTCATGTCGGATCTCAAGTATTGCAGACCGACCCCCATGACCACTGTCAGCAGAACCGTGGCCCAGACCACTTTACGGCTGCGCGACACAATGGCGTTGGCCAGCCACGAACCTTTCTGAGTGTCCGCATGCGTACGCCGCGGCAAGGTCGGGCAAACTACCAACAACGCCGGAGTCAGCCCCAGGCCGGCAAACATCGACATGAATGACGAGAACGCCGACGCATACGCGAATTGGCGGATCGGAATAATGTCGCTCACCGATAATGCCAACTCACCCAGCGCGGTTGTCATCGTGGCGATCAGCGTTGGCCACCAAGCCAATTGCATGGCTCGCGAGATCGGTGTCGCGGACCCTTCCTCAAGAGCTTCTTGATAGTAGTACAGATAATGCACGCTGACCGACATTGTCAGCACCATCGTTAAGACGGGGACCGACGCCAGGACGAAGTTCATCTCTACGCCGCAGAAGTCCAAGATCACCGATGTGGAATTGATCGCCCACAACGTCACGGCATACACCAGACCGGTCAGCCGCCATTCGCGAATCAGGTAATACAGCAAGGCCCAACAGATCGTTAAGCTGATGGTGAAAAAACGAGCGTTGGACTCTTTGCCTCCCAGTCGATCCAATTCCGCCACGAAAAGCGGAGCACCGGCCATCAATACCTCGGATGACCCTAACTGACAGTACTTCAAGACGTCGCGAACTTCTGCGACAGTGCGGCTGCGATTCGCCATTCCGTGTTCAGATAAGCAGGCGGCGATCCCCAGTAAGTGGCCTTGCTTGCTGATCAATATCCCTTTTAGTCGCTCTTCCGCAGCCTCTGGTGGAACGGTCAAGTCGCTCATGATCCGGCGCATCCGGTCGGGCGACATGACCACTCGAATCCCCGGCAGCCGCTCCAGACGCCCGCATACCGATTCGATCAGCTGTGCGTCAGGAGCTGACGACGCTTTCAAATCAAACGCGATCAGCAGGAATTCTTCGACGCCGAAGGTCCGCTTGAACTCTTCGTACTGCTGGCGAGCCGGCGTAGTTTCGGGCATCCAAGTTTCGACGTCGTTGTTGGACTTCGTCTTCAGCGACAAGAAGATCGCCAGCGGCAACGTCAACAACAGGCCAGCCACCAAACGGCGGCTGTATTTCAGGTAGAACCGATTCAACATGGATGATCCTGCCACCGAGGATCACGCGCCGGGTCACGGAAGTTTCTGGATGCCACGGAAGAAAGTGCGCGCAATCACCCAGGCTATCGGCGATGTTGCCCCCAAAACTTGGTGGATCACACAGAACTCGCACGATACCGAAGTCCCAAAGAGCCTTGCCTAACGTCACAGTTTGCCACCGTTCGCTGACCGGACTGGATTCGGCAGAATTCGCCGCTGTGCGAAGCGCGCTCTAGAGCACACTATGGAGTGGGCGGCTCGACGCAGCCCTCCAGGGATTCGTCATTCGCCGCGCCGCAAATGTTTGGCGAGAAACTCATACGCCAACCGGCGCGATTCGTCAGGGAACGAATGCCCGACGTCCGGGTAATGTCCAACCAGATCATCCGCTCGGCCGATCAATTGATAAATCGGCCGAGCCGCATCCAGCACATCTTTCACACCAGAGACATCGAAGTCATCGTCTTTTGTCGCCGCGCTGGCGAAGAACGGACGCGGGGCCAGCGACGCGATCAACTCGTGGAAATCGAACGGCAATCGTTTCGGATCGTTCTGAAATTCGCGAGCGATCAGCGGCATATAGGTCGGTCCGGTCCAACTTGGAATGTCATCTTTTTGCAAGCTACAAAAGCCGCAACTCGAAACGATCACCTTCAATCGCGGATCGAACACCGCCGAGAAAATCGCATTGTGTCCGCCGAGCGAATGTCCGATCACCCCGATCCGAACGGCATCAACTTCCGGTAGTGTTTCCAAAAGATCGACGGCTCGGATATTGTCCCAAACCGCTTTCATCGTGCCGCTGACATAGCCCCGTTGCGGATCGAAGTCGTAAGTGTGTTCACCAAACTTCGGATAATCCGGGACGATTGTGACAAACCCGCGCTCGGCCAATTCGAGTGCGTACTTCAAGCTCGGGTCGCCCCGAATACCTGCAGGTTCATCTTTGCCGACACCGGTCGTTTGCTGCAGACACAATATGGCCGGAAGTTTCTTGGCCGCGTCGCCCGACGCCGGTCGAAACACATAAGCCGGCACACGGTCATTCGGATCAGACTGATACGTCAGCTTCGTCCGCTTCAACTCGCCGACCGTGACCTCTTCGACCAATTTGACATCGAGTGGCACACGGCGCATCGGTGACGGCAACGGACCGGTTGCTCGTTGAAATGAACGCCGAATATGTTCTCGGCGGTTTGCCCAATCGGCGGGAGTTTGAACCGCGTGCCGAGCCCCGTCAGCGGCTAACCAATAAACGGCGGTCTGATGGTTCGGATATTCCGGCAGCGCCTCCTCTGACACAAATCGCCCGACCGGATATCCGTTCGCGTAATCGATCTCAAAAGCTCCGTTGGCCGTGCGATACCGAACGATTTCACGTCGCTGGAAATCACTCGGCCCGCGACGTTCCAACCGGTCCGGCGACTCGGGTTGCAAATATTTTCCAGCCACTTGCAGCACGATTTCTGTCCGATTGCCGAATCCATGTCCGGTGGAAGTGAACACCTTGCCGTCCACGCGATCCGGCCCGATGAAATGAGGTTCGACATCCACTCCTCCACGCTTCAACCAGCCGACCATTTCGACCGCATCTGCAAACGGACAGGTCGTGTCGCTAACGCCGTGCACCGTGATGATCTTGCCTCGCGAATCATGACTCCCTCCAAACGGCAGGTGCTCTGGGTTGCCGACAAATCGAAGCTCTTGATGATCTCGCGACAAGAAATACGGATTGGCCGGATCGCGGCTGTAACGAGCGTCCAGATCGCTTCCGCCGGGCAAATGAAACGCGACGTCGTCTGATAGCTTTTTCATCCCGCACAAATCCACCGCGCAGGCGAAAGTATGCGGAGCCAATTTGTGGCACATCAGCGTGACATTGCCACCTCCCGATCCGCCAGTCGCGTAAACACGCGCTTCGAAAAACGGTCGCTTGAGTTCTCGCAACCCAAAATCCAACCACCACAGAGCACGCAGCGCATCGAGTGCTTGCAAGTATCCGAAGTCATACGGTTCCGGCCCTTCGATCGAATCTTTCGGCCCACTCTGCAAATAGTTGACGCACAGCGCGACGACATTCAGTCGATCGGCCAATACGGTCGGACTGGCGGTGCCGACGCAATCCGTGCCACCCCAATTGTGCAACGTCAGCATCAACCCGGTCCGCTCGTTGACTTGCGCCAACTCTCCGCGCGGATAATGTACCAGCACTTTCACCGACCGAGTTTCAGGACGCAACGGCCATTCTTGAGCTGGAATCTCGACCGCGCCGTTCTTTTCTGGCAGCTTCGGCCAAGCCATGTCATCGGCCAGTAATATTGGATCGAAGCAGACGAACGTCAGAACCCAGGCCGTGACCAACAACACGCTTCGAGACATCTACGCTCCTCTCATACTGGAGACGGCTCCGTCGCCACGTTCACCAGAACGTAGTCGCTACATCGGGGCGGCCGGAAGCGGTTGCAACTTCAATTCAATTTCGGTCACCCCGTCCTCACGTCGCACGGAGATTCGAATGATGTCGCCAGTTTTGTGATGGTCGAGAGCGCGATACAGATCGGTGTGATTGCCGATCGGTTGCCCATCTATGGCGACGATCACGTCTCGTAGCTGATTCCCTTCGAGCGATCGCAATCCCGCTTTCTCCGCCGCACTGTCGGGCATGACCTGGGCGACGATGACCCCATTCACTCGCAACCGCCGAGCCACCGTATCATCCAAGGTGTTGATTCCCAGACCTGGCCGAGTCACTCGACCATCGCGAATGAGTTGCGGCACAATTCGTTGAACCGTATCGACCGGCACCGCGAAGCCGATTCCAACCGAATTCCCCGTCTGTCCTGCGATGGCCGTATTCATTCCGATCAGACGGCCAGCACTGTCCAATAGCGGGCCACCGGAGTTTCCCGGATTGATCGCTGCATCCGTCTGAATGACTCCTTGAATCGGCCGTCCCGACAGCGACTTGATCTCGCGACCTAAGCCGCCGATGACTCCCGTGGTCAGCGTTTGATCCAATTCAAACGGACTGCCGATCGCGAACACCTTTTGCCCGACTTGCAGATCGTTGGACGTTCCCAACGGGATCGGCACCAACGCCCCGGATGGAGCATCCTGCACATCAACCTTCAGAACCGCAATGTCCTTCGTCTCATCGACGCCGATGATTTTGGCTTCCAATTCGGTGTTGTCGGACAAAGTCACACGAGCCACCACGGCCCCTTGAATCACATGAAAGTTGGTGACGATGTGCCCCTGCTCGTTCCAAACAAACCCGCTCCCGATACCCTTCCGAAACTCCGTGACATTCTGATTTCGCAAATCCACTTCCTGCGCCAAATTGGTCACATGCACAACCGACGGCGAGACCCGATTGAACAGCTCAATCGTCGCTTTCTCATCTTCCGCGAGATTACCTCGCGCGACGACGATCCGCTCAACTGCGGATTGCTTTTGCCAGTCGCGGTACAACAGCACCATGATCAGCGCGAGCAACATCAGCACCAGCCACCCATTCACCGATGGCCCGTGCCCGCTCGACCGGCGGTCTGACTCTGCGTTCATCGACGACATCACAACCTCTTCGTTTCGTCATCGTTTCCCTACTTCAGCGACGCCGTTCGCTCGCGCAGATCCATCATGGCCGCGAGGAATCGAGTGCGGACCTTTTCCGGCAACTCGCCGAATTGTTTTTGCACAATTGGTGAAACCGCTTTGGCACAGCGTTCCAACATTGTGGCCAATCGTTTGACTGTTTGTTCGACATTGACCGACTCCATTGAGCCAGGAACATCGTCCAGCATTTCTTTCGGAGGCTTGACCGCCCCCGTCCGAAACGGCGTGTACTCCCCTTGCGACAACGAGGCGGCTTCGGTCGCCGGGACACCTCTTTTGCTACGCTTGCCTTCCGCCTCGGTCGTCATCGGTGCGCGTGTGGCGGGAAGCTCCAAATCCCCTTCTTTTCGGATGATTGCTTCGCCGTCCGAGCCGTAGCCCGCGAATGTCGATGCTCCGTCGTTGCCCCAAAACTGTGAATCCTCATCGCCCGATCGTTGCGTCATGTCCTCGCCATGTTGCAGCCGTCGCCACGCTTTCATCTCCGCGATCGTGGCCTCGTTGTCGTTCGCCCAACTGAGACATTCCGAGGCGTCGTCCCAATTCAAGGCGATGTAAAAGTGCGACCACTTCAAGATCGCGTAGTTTTCGCGAACGTCGGCGAACGTCTCCCAAACGCGGCGACGTTGATAAACCTGATCGCCCGACATCCCAACCAGTTCGCCAAAATCCCCGTCCGTCCGGCCGCGAGCGAATCGTTTGGTCCACTGTCCGGCACATTCTCCAACCGTCCAATTACATTCGCTGACGGCCGATTGGGCTCGTTCAATCAGTTCGGTTTCTGTTTCGTGAGTTGCTGTTGTCGTTTTGCTCATGGCACTCCGGTCCCTCAGTTTGATGACTCCGATCAGTTAGGAACCTCCGAGTCCCCGGCTCAAGCAATGAACCAGCCATGACGGCACGAAAAAAGCTCCGAACCGTCAGCCGATCCGTCGCGCCGCCTAACACTCCACAATTTCGCGCCTCCGCGCGGACGGGAATACTACCGGCCGTTTTTTTGAAACGCCATCAATACAGCCGTCTCTGCCGCGACGACGGGATATTCAGCTTCTTGCGGTACTTCGTCACCGTCCGCCGAGCCAAAACGTAGCCCAGCTTTTTCATTTCATCGACTAGCGCATCGTCGCTCAGCGGGTCGTCCTTGTCTTCTTTGTCGATAACCTCTTGCAGCTTGATGCGGACCACAGCCCAAGCGACGTCTTCATCGCCATCATCCGTCTTTGTGCCACCGCCGAAGAAACGTTTCAACGCGAAGATGCCCCGCGGCGTTTGCAAATATTTTTCATCGACCGCTCGTGACACGGTTGTGACATGCACGCCGACCACATCCGCGATCTGCTGCATTTTCAGCGGCGTGATGAACTCCGGCCCGTTCTCGATGAACCCCGTCTGCCGATCGACGATCGCCTGAGCGACTCGCTTGAGCGTGCTGTAACGCTGTTCGATCGATTCGATCAACCACTTGGCCGATTCGATCTTCCGTTTCACGAACTCTTTCGTCTGTGCGTCGCAGCCGTTTTTCAGCATCTCGATGTACTTGCGGCTGATCCGCAGCGACGGCGTTCGCTCGTCGTACAGCTTGACGATGTAGCGGTTGTGCTCGTCTTGTTCGAGATACGCGTCCGGCGTCACCGACTGCACGAACTCTTTGCGGAACCGGCGGCCCGGCAGCGGATCGAGCTTTTTTAGTTCGTCCCAACCTTCTTTGATCGTGTCGATCGAATAACCGGTCTTGCGTTCGATGACCGGCAACCGGTTCGCCGCCAAGTCCTCGAAATGAGCCGTGATCAGCGTGACCACCACGTCGCGCATCGGCATGTCGTCGGTCACCTGCAACAGCAAGCATTCACGCAGGTCACGGGCACCGACTCCCGGCGGATCGAGCGTTTGCACGATCTGCAACACCTTCTGAGCCTCTTCTTGCGTGATCGCCGATCCGAAGACTTGAGCCAACTCCGCCACCGAACTTTGCAGCCGACCGTTCGCATCGAGCGAGTTGATCAGGTACTCGCCGAATTCTCGCCACGACTTCGGCATCTCTTCCAGATGAAACTGTTCGATCACAAATTCCGTCAGCGTCGGCTGGTCTTCCTCAACGCTGGCCATTTGATCGAGATGCCGTTCCCCCGCTTCGTCGATGCGACCGGACGAAAACCGCGATTCGTAGTTAAAACTGTCGTCGTTCCAATTCTCCGCCTGTTCCAATAACCGTTCAAAATCCGCTTCGTTCGACTTGTCGCTATCGACGTTTAGTTCGCGTTGTTCGATTGGCTTCTCGGTCGCCTCTTCCTTGGCCCGCGCGAGTTCAATGTCCCGCTCGGTGTCCGATGCCGACTCCATCACCGGCGACGCGATCAAAATCGGGTTTTCCAGCAACTCTTGCTCAATGCGCTCCTGCAACTCCATGAGCGGAAGCTGCAGAATCTCCATCGACTGGATCATCCGCGGTGCCAGCTTCATCTGCTGGCTCATCCGCATGTGTTGTGAGAAGTTCATTTGCATGATTGTTGATTGCTACTTCACCGTTGCACGAGGCTCGAAATCTCAAATCCGAAGAACCAACTCTCAAGGAAATCGCAAATTTGTAAACTGAAATTCTTCTCGCTTTAGATTTGGTACTTCGAGTTTCAGATTTCCTTGAGAGTTGGTTTTTCGGCTCTTGGAATTTCAAAGTACTTGGAATTTCAAATTCAAAAACTTTGCCGGCCCTTCATGGCGTCGGCGAGCATTTCTTTGTTGGCGAATTCCAGCACGCTGCCGGTCGCGATGCCGCGAGCCAGTCGTGTGATCTTCACCGGGTCATTGGCCAGAATATTGGAAATGAACAAGGCCGTGCCGTCTCCTTCTAGGGTCGGGTTCGTCGCCATGACGAGTTCCGTCACGCCATCGCGACGAATCCGCTTCACGAGCGCGTCGATTGTCAGTTGCTCCGGCCCGATCCCCTCCAGCGGCGAAAGTCGCCCTTGCAGAACATGGTACACCCCGTCGAAGGCTCGCGAACCTTCAATCATCAGCACATCGCGAGGTTGCTCGACAATGCAGATCGACTGGTGATCACGGCGCGGATCGCCACAGATGTTGCAAACTTCCGACTCCGTCAGATTGAAACACTCGCGACACGTCCGCACCCGTGTCTTCACCGCGCGAATCGAATCGGACAAGTCGAACGCTTCCTGCGAATTGCACATCAATACATGCTGAGCCAACCGCTCAGCCGACTTCCGCCCGATCCCCGGCAACCGCGCAAACTGATCGACCAGATTCCCAACCGCCGGGCCGAACGGATGCTTCGTCGGATCATGAAATTGTTTGGCCATGTTACTTGGGATCCAGTTTTTCGAGTTTTGGGCGACTTACGCTCCGCCCAATCCGCCTAACATTTCTTTCATCGAATCGAGATCGAGGCCGCCCGCCAACTGCGACATCTCCGCCGCCGTCGCATCCTTGATCTTCGTGAGCGCGTCATTCATTGCCGCCACGACCAAGTCTTCCACGACCTCGCGGTTTTCCGGTCGCAGCAACGATTCATCAATCGCGCAGCTCAATACTTCCTGCTGACCATTGACCGCAACTTTGACCAGTCCACGTCCAGCCGCTCCCTCGACCTTCAGACAAGCCAGCTTTTCCTTCAACTCAGCCATTCGAGACTGAGCCTCGGTCGCCGCCTTCATCATCTGAGCCAGATTGGCCAAACCTTTGAACATGATTTACACCTCGTAGGTTGGGTCTCTGGCCCGACCGGCTCGATACGACCGATCGGCACAGGTCGGGTCAGAGACCCTATCTACTCAGCCAGGTCGGGTCAGAGACCCAACCTACGGTCACTCGGTCGGCCGCACCAAGACATCCTTTTTCATGACTTTGCCGCCGAACAGCTCGATCGCCTTCTCGACAAACGGGTCGCCGCCAGTCGAAAGGTCGAGCCTTCGAGTGGCCGGCGGCGGCGTTTTTGGTTCGTCGGTTGTCGGCTCGTCCATGACGGACATTCCGACGCTGACAGGCTTTCCGGCAATTCGGCTCACCGTTTTTTCGAGCCGGGCGCGAATGTCCGGCTTCTCACAAAACGATTTGGCGAAAAGGTAGCTCTTGGGAAAGGAGAATTCCAGGCGATTTGGCCCACGAATTGCGACAGCGGTGGCCTTACGAACGTGCGGACCCAAATCATCGCCAAGCTCGGCAAGCACTTGCGACCAAAACACCGATTCTTTGCCAGGTTCAAAGTTGCTGGTTGAATTGGCCCCGTTCGTTGTGTCAGTCCCATCGGAATCGGTTTCATGGGACCGAAGGAGTTCGGCAGCCTCGACCTGCGGCGATTCGGTTGCGGGTTCAGCGATCACCGGTTCGGCGGCAACTGATGCGGCAGATTCAACAACGGCAGCAGACGGGGTCCGTTCGGTAGCCACTGGCAGTGCAGTCAAATCAGGCTTTTTTTTTTCAATCACCACGTTGGCCGCACAAGGTGCCGACAACTCCGCCAGCAAGGCATCAAGCGATTGCAGTTGCTCCAACAGTGTCAACCGGATCAAAGCCAATTCGACAAACGCGCGGCCGGAGGTCACGCGCTGCATCTTCAGTTTTGTCTCCGACGCGATCTGCAACGCCGCCACGACGGTGTTTAACCCCCACGAACTCGCTTGCTTGCCGAGCGACTCGCGGTTCGTTTCCGAAACGCTCAGCAGCGGGATGTTCGTCGCCTCGGCCGCGAGGACCATCAAGTCGCGCAGGTAATTCAGAATCTGGTCGATCATCTCGCCAAGCTGAGCCCCCTCGGCCAGCGCGTGGCTGAACAACGACAAGGTCTCCGGCCGATTGCGACCGATGATCGCGGCAAACAATTCCATGAGCCGCTCGTCGCTGGCCGTTCCGAGCAACCGGTGAACATCAGCCGCGGTTACAGATTTGTCGGCCCCGGCAAGCAATTGATCGAAGATTGACTGACTGTCGCGCATCGACCCGGCCGCACGCCGTGCAACCAATTCCAGAGCCGCCGGTTCGACTGCGATCTTTTCCTGCTCGGCAATTGATGCCAGCCGGTCAATAATTTTCGGCAGCGAGATCGTGCCGAAGTCGAATCGCTGACAGCGCGACAAAATCGTGTCGGGGAGCTTCTGCGGATCGGTCGTGCAAAAAAAGAATTTAACGTTTGGCGGCGGCTCTTCCAGTGTCTTCAGCAACGCGGCGAAAGCACTTTTCGACAACATGTGAACTTCGTCGATGATGTAGATTTTGTACTTCGAGCGCATCGACATGACGTTGGCGTTTGCTCGCAAATCGCGGATGTTGTCGACACCCGTGTTCGACGCACCGTCGATTTCCAGCACATCGACATCGCGGCCGGCGGCGACACTTTCACACACATCGCAGCGGTTACAGGGCATCCCGTCGTGCGAATCGGGACAGTTCAACGCTTTGGCAAAGATGCGGGCGGTCGATGTCTTGCCGACTCCGCGAGCGCCGGTGAAGAGGTAGGCGTGACCGACTCGATTTTGCAGAATCGAATTCCGCAGCGTCTGAGCGATGTGCTCTTGCCCGATGACTTCGTCAAAACCCTGCGGCCGGTATCGGCGAGCGAGCGCGGTGTACGTTGTGGATTGGGCGGCGTTGTCCATCGTTGATCTTTGCCCGATGATTTCACGACGAGTGATCAAGAAACGACGCAGGCGGAGAAGACGACCTCCTTCCGCACCTGAGAGCACATTGCTTATGGCTGCTTCGGTTAGGATCTGACCCGGTTCACACGGCCCCACCGCAGTCAGAGGTCGCCTTCCCCGCCTGGCGAAGGTCGGGTGGCATTATCGGGGTTGAGCGCGCTGCGTCAAGGAGGACGAGCCACTCTACAAAAATGGCCGAAGCCCCTCGGCTTCGGCTAAGATCCGTGATTCCAGTCCGCCGCGAGTAATCAGCCCAGAGGAGGAATGGCAAAATCGGTGCCGAAGACCGATTCAAGACGGCGGGCGGAGAGGCGATCCAGCGGGCCGTCGTTGACCACGTTGGCCAAAAAATGTCGAGTCCGCCGCCACCCACAATGTGTCGATATCGGTGTCGCCGAAAACCGTTTGACTCGGCACGTTGTCAAAACCCAAGTGGCGGATAGGTTAATTTCTGGCGGCTGCCTTAGGGCATGAGTTTAGGCGACCGACACCAATTCGCGAATCGGCTTGCCACCTTCCACCATATAAACCGGGCGGCCCCCTGGATCGACGAATTGAGTGGAGAGGTCGATGCCAAGCACATCGAACACGGTCGCCATCACGTCTTGCGGGGAGATCGGCTTCGTCTGTGGGCGAGTGACCTTCGAATCGGATTCGCCGATGACCTGGCCCATCTTTAATCCGCCGCCGCTCATCGCCAGAGTACTCAGTGGAGCCCAGTGATCGCGGCCAGCGTTGCGGTTGATCTTCGGAGTCCGTCCGAATTCGCCGGTGATTACCAGCAAAATGTTCTCGCTCAGCCCGCGCTCGTGAATGTCATTCACGAATGCCGCGACCGCATGATCGAGTTGCGGGGCACGGCGGCTCATGTTTTGTTGAATCTGACCGTGCATGTCCCAGCCGCCATAGTTCAACGTCACGAACCCGCAGCCTTTTTCGCACAGCCGTCGCGCGATCAACAATTGCTCCCCCAGCCCTTTGCCGTATTGAGCGACCACCTTTTGATTTTCCTTCTTGAGATCAAAGGCATCGGTCGCGTTGCCGAGCACGAGGTTGAACGCTTGCCGCTCGAACGCATCTAGCCCGTCCATCAATCCCGTGTGATCGGCATCGCGCTGGAAGCGATCGAATCCTTCGAGCAGTGCCCGGCGTTCTTCGACTCGCTCCAGCGGCGTGCGCAGAGTCATGTTGGTCTTCGCCTGGTTGTTGGATCCAAAGGGCGCATACGGAGTGCCAAGAAACGCCGGCCCGTCCGCGCCGATCCCGTCCAACCGGACATAGGTCGGCATCCCCGTTTCCGAATGATTGGCCCCGCGTACGCGCGCCGTGATCGAACCGAGTGACGGGCGTGTTGGCTGGCCGCCGTTGTCGCTCTTGCGATTGTCGTAGCCCGTCATCAAGAAGTGCGTGCCGCCACCATGGCCACTGTTGGTGTGAGCGAATGACCGAACAAACGCGAACCGCTCCGCCTGAGCCGCGATCTTTTCAAAATGCCCGCCGATCGAAACTCCAGGGAGCGAAGTCTTCGCCTCGCCCGTCACGCTCCGATATTCGACCGGGGCTGACATTTTCGGATCAAACGTTTCCACATGAGTTGGCCCGCCGCCAAGCCACAACCATACCACGGACGTGTCTTTGACCGACCGGCCACTCGTCGCCGATTGTTCGCGAGCCGCCAGCAACTGCGGCAACCCAAACGATCCCAAACCAAGTCCACCAACTCTCAAAAAATCACGTCGTCCGATACCGTCACAGTTGGGATGAGCAGCTTGCGAAACAAACGTCAGCATGGAAGGCTCCTCGTCGTGAAGAGTGTGATCTTGGCGAGACACAGACCGCTCACCGAAAGCGGTCGGCGGGAAACGGCAGGCAGATTATGCCGAACCTCGCTTGGACACAATAGCCCACTTTGATATGTTGTTGGCCCGCGTAGTCAGCACTCGCCATTAAAAACACGCGATATCGAGAGGTCAGACGAACATGGAACAGCAAACTGAAGGAGCGCCGCAGGCGGAGATTCGCTTGGAAGGGCGGAAGTTGATGCGAGGCGACGTGGCGAACGATTGGGGTTCGCAGTTGCTGTGGGAGATTCGCCGCAACGGCCAAGTCGTCGCGACCGTGCCGGCTCGTGCGGACAACAGTTACGAACACGCCGACACGACCCCTGGCCAGTACGAAGTCGTTCTGCAAATGTTTAAGTACGAAGGCTATGCTAAAGACCCCGCTGGAAATTTCACGAAGAGCAAACTCGTCGAGGTCTCGAATAAGGTCAGCTACACGGTGTGACCTTCTGGAAAGTTTGGTGTGAACCCATGCGAATCGCCGCCGTTCAGATGGATGTTTCGATTGGTCAACCAGAGGTGAATCTGGCCGCGATGTTGGCAAAACTGCGAGAGTCGGCGGCGGCGGGAGCGAAACTGATTTGCTTCCCGGAATGTGCGCTGACTGGCTACTGCTTTGATTCGATCGGCGAGGCGCGGCCGTTTGCTCAGACCGTGCCTGGTCCGGCGACAAGTGCCTTCACGAATGTCTGCCGCGAGCTGGGAGTGTTCGCCGTGTTCGGCTTGCTGGAATCGGATGGCTCGCGATTGTTCAATGCGGCCGCCTTGGTTGGGCCAAACGGACTGATTGGTTCGTATCGCAAAGTTCATCTGCCGTATCTGGGCATCGACATGAAGACCACTTACGGCGATCGTCCGTTTGAGGTTTTTGAGATCGAGGGCCTGAAGATTGGGATGCTGATTTGCTACGACGCGGCGTTTCCAGAAGCCACGCGGTCGCTGGCGATTCTCGGGGCCGATCTGATCTTGCTGCCGACGAATTGGCCTCCCGGCGCGGAGTGCGTGGCCGAACACACGCTCAACACACGGGCGATGGAGAACGCCGTTTATTTTCTGGCGGTGAATCGGGTCGGTGAGGAGCGTGGATTTCGTTTTATCGGCCGAAGCCGCATCTGTGGTCCGAGCGGTTGTACTCTAGCAAGCACCGAAAGTACCGAGGCGGCGATCCTGTTCGCCGACATCGATCCGCAAGCAGCTCGCAATAAGCGAGTCAATCGCGTCCCCGGCAAGCACGCGATTGACCGCTTGGCCGACCGCCGGCCAGAGTTGTACGGCCCACTGGTGGCAAAGCATTCGCTCCGATCGCCTCGCGATGATGCGGCTACATAAGCGAGTCGCTACCTACCGCGACTCGCATTCCTCAGATCGGAAACATCGGCTGCCACGATTCACAGCAAATTCCGCCTCTTTGAGATCCAATTCGGACGAGAAATGCGAGTCGCCAGAGCGACTCGTCTATGTGGCAACTTGGTTGCAGGTCACTCGGCTCCCCGTTATCTTGCCCCGCTCTTTTGAGGCAAATTCAGGCAAAAACGAGTCAGAGGTCATTCGGTTATGGAAACGAAGTTGGTAGCAGAACGCAGAGTGGCATCGGGGACGTCAGTCAATCGTCGGCTGCGAGCCAAAGGGTTGATTCCCGGCAATGTTTATGGTCACAAGCAAGACGCGGTCGCAGTCCTCTTTGCGGAAAAGCCGGTGATGGCGCTGGTTAAAACCACGCATCGCGTGGTCGAAATCGAATTAGACGGCAAGACCGAGACGACCTTGCTCCGCGAGGTGCAATGGAACACGTTTCACTCGCAGGTGCAGCATCTGGATTTCATGCGAGTCGATCCGAATGAACGCGTGAAAGTCGATGTGGACGTGGTCCTGAAGGGAACTTCACCGGGAGCCTTGCAAGGCGGGTTGCTCGAACACCCGCTGCACGCGCTGCACGTCGACTGCTTGGCAATCAAAATTCCGGACGTCATTTTGGTGAAAGTTCACAGTCTGCAAATTGGTCAGGCGATTCATGTCCGCGAATTGGAACTGCCGGAAGGCGTGACGGTTTTGAACAACCCGGACGCGATAGTGGTCCGTGTCATCCAACCAGTGGTCATTGACGAGCCGGTCTTGGCTGAGAGTACTGCCGAGCCGGAAGTCATCAAGAAGGAAAAGAAGGCGGCCGACGAAGACGAGAAGTCCGGCAAGAAATAATTGTTGGGAGTATCCGCAGTGCGCTAGAACGCGGGTTTTCGATCACACGCCCGCGTTCTGGCGAAACGCGGCTACTCACCGGAGATTAGACCGGGCACAGGCGGAGTCGCCGGTGTCCGGTTTTGTTTTTGATGCGGGCGAGTGGTTATGAAAGTCATCGTCGGTTTGGGCAATCCGGGTCAACAGTACGAACGGACGCGACACAACGTCGGATACGAAGTCATCGACGAATTGGTGCGCCGCCACGCGCTGCCGAAAGGTCGCAACAAGTTTGAAGCGGAAACCTGGGAGTTCGATTTTTCCGGCGAGAAGGTTTGGTTGCTCAAGCCGCTGACGTACATGAACAACAGCGGGCGAAGCGTGCGGCAATGCGTGGACTTCTTTCAGTTGGCGCCGGCTGATCTGTTGATCGTGTGCGATGACTTGAACTTGCCACCGTCTCAATTGCGGCTGCGGGCGAGCGGTTCGGACGGCGGGCAAAAGGGCCTGCGCGACATCCGCCAGCAACTGGGGACGGATCAGTACTCTCGACTGCGAATTGGGCTTGGCCGGCCGCCAGGGCAGATGGAGGCGGTCAACTTCGTACTATCGCGATTTGCGAAGGCAGATTGGGCGGACATGGAGCCGACAATCGTGCTGGCGGCGGACGGTGTTGAAACGTGGGTCCGATCGGGTACTGCGGCGGCGATGAACAAGTTAAATCCGGTTGTCGAAAAGGCTCCGGCAGAAAAGGCCGATCCGTCGAGTTAGTGAGCGCAGAGGCGAATTGACTCGTTTTTTCGAGCGGGAGTATAGTCCCAGCCGATTGGGTGCGGCGGGCTATCGCTGGAACGCACTGTAATCGTCAAGGATGACGGATATGAGCGGAGTGGCCATTGCGCACGCGTTGTCGCGTGATTCGGAAGCGTCGATGGGCGTGACGTATGCTCAGTTTGAGCAGCTTCGCGAAGCGCGAGCGGTCATCCAGCATGAAGCCGATGTGCTTGCCGAGTTGGCGAATCGGCTGGATACGGATTTTTGCCGTGCGGTCGAAGCGTTGCTGAATGTTCGTGGGCGAGTCGTCGTGAGCGGTCTGGGCAAAGCTGGATTGATCGGGCAGAAGCTGGTCGCGACATTTGCCTCGACGGGGACACCGTCGCAGTTCTTGCATCCGACCGAAGCGCTGCACGGCGATCTCGGTTGCCTGAGCGGCGAGGACTTGTTGTTGGCGGTGTCGAATAGTGGCGAGACTCAGGAGTTGTGCGACGTCGTCACGGCGGCGCGGAGCCTGGGCGTTTCGTGTATCGCAATCACGGGCGACGATCGCAGCTCGCTGGGGCATTTGGCGGACATTGTGATCCGGCTGGGGAAGATTCGTGAGGCGGGGGCGTTCGGGTTAGCTCCGACCGCCAGCACAACGGCGATGTTGGCGATCGGCGATGCGCTGGCGATCGTGGTCAGCCGGCTGCGCGGTTTCACGTCGCAGCAGTTTGCGCGAGTTCATCCGGGTGGAAGCATAGGCCGACGTCTGCAAGCGGTTTCAGAACTGATGCGGCATGGCGATCAACTGCGGATCGCGTCGCAGTCGGCGACAATTCGCGAGGTCTTCACGGCGAGGTCGGCCTCCGGTCGACGGACCGGCGCAGTGATGTTGATTGACGATGAGGGCTGTTTGAGCGGGTTGTTCACCGACAGTGACTTGGCTCGGCTGTTGGAACGGCATCAGGATGGTCAGTGGGATCGGCCGATTGCCGAAGTGATGACGCACTCGCCGCTGACGATTCGTAGCGAGGCATTGTTAACGGAAGCGGTCGAGTTGTTGTCGGCGAAAAAGATCAGTGAGCTGCCGGTGGTCGATGCCGACGGCCGGCCAGTTGGTTTGCTTGACATCACGGATGTGATCGGGGAGCTGCCGGGACACACGTAGCCGTCATCGCTCCGCGTGATGAGCCGAATGGCCATGACCGTTCGGCTCATCACGCGGAGAGATGATGGCTGCGTAGACGGTGTCTAACCTCAGGAGCGAATTCATTCGTGTTGAAGCGCATCTCATTCACGATGTCGGTGCTGGCGACGCTGTGCGGCGTGTACGTTTTGTACTCGCTGGCGGTGACGCCATTTTTGACACCGACGATGCGTGCGGGTGCTCGGCAGCATCGTGATCTGGGCGACGATTTGCCGTTTGAGCCACCGGCTGGAAACATGGAAGCGGCCGAACGATTCTTGCCGGACGCGGATTGGGCGGCGCGAGCCAAGTATCAAATTCACTCGACCAACGGCGTGTTGTTCACCAATGAATGGAAGCCGATCGACGAGCAGCGCACGACCTGGAGTTTCAAACCGTTCGCCATGATTCGGAAGGCTGTGACCGGGCCGGGTGACGCGAATCCGTCCGAGAAACAGCCGCTGACGGTGATCGCCGATGCCGGGCTGATTCGCTTCGCGTCGAAGTTCGATCCGATCAATCAGAAGCCGGGGCGAGTCATTGAAGGTAAGCTGCAAGGGGCGGTGTACATGGCCGGGGAGGATGGTCTGACGGTTCGCGGTCACAACATGTTCTTTTCCGAGAAGTCACTGAAGCTATGGAGCGACTCGCCGATTGACTTCACGTATCAGGGACATCGCGGTCACTCCGATCACGGTTTGCAAGTGGACTTGTTGCGGACCACGGAGCGGCCCAAGCCAGATCAGATGTTGTTGGTCGACGGTTTCCGCAATGTGCAACTGCGTGGGCCGGTGCAAATGGAATTGCAAACCGATGCCGCGCCGCTTCGTGTCTCGTGCGATGAGCAATTCGACTTCAATATGGCGTCGAAAGTGGCCTCGTTTGTTTTGAATGTACACGCCTCGCGCGAGACCGCGCCGGGCGAAACGGATTCGATGCAGTTCAAATTCCTGGATTTATTGCTTGACGACGGTGAAGTCCCAGATGACGACGGCAAACCGGGTCTTGGCGGTGATGCGCCGAGCGTTGTGCCGGCGGTTCGCAGCAACAGCGGGGCAGCGACCGTGACGGAATCCGATCGATCAACCGCTCGCGATCAACATTCTCGATTGGACGGCGGTCGCTGGTCGGTGAAGGAGATTCGCGGCAGCGGCGATCAGCGTGGAAAAGTCGTTTCGGAGCGGAGCGGCATAACGGCGTTGATGTCGAACCTGCTGTACGAAGTGGCGTCTCGCAAGGTCCGCCTGAAAGACGCGAACGACGTCGTCGTGCGGCAACCTCGGCAAGGTTGGGAGTTGCGCTGCCCCGATCTGACCCTCGTTCAAGCCGGCGACGGGCAATTGGAATCGGCCGAGGGTCGCGGCAAAGGTCGGTTGGTGCGGAAACAAGGGGACTCGGAAGTGATCGAACTGGATGCGCGGTGGCGGTCGCACTTCACGATGTCGCGCGTGCCGAACAGCGGTGTGGATTTGCTCGAACTACACGATCGCGCGGTGATCAAACAGCCGACGCGCGACACTGGACTGGCTGCGGATTTGATTCGCCTGTGGTTCGATCGAAACTTGGCGAGCGGGGTGGCGTCAGCCCCCCGGTTTGGTATTGTTTTTGCAGCGGTTTCAAGCACTGCGGATTCGAGCATCGCCGGGGGGCTGACGCCGCCTCGCTCGCCGTTCGATGTTGAGGCGGGATTGTCCGGCGATTTGCAACTTGGGCCGCTGACATCGGCGGTGACTGCAACTCCGCGAGTCTCGGCCAACACGGTGGCGAGTCGATCGGTTCCCGATGCCGATTCGCAGCAGTTTCGGCCGCGTAAGTTGCAGGCCATCAACAACGTCATCGTCATCAGCCCGCAAATGAACGGTCGCACAAATCAACTGACGGTTGATTTCGTGGATGCTGCGGAAGTGTCCGCCCCGCCCACGGTCGCGGCCTCGGAAACCCCTGCGGCCGCGCCGCGCGGCGTGACTCCGGCGTCGAAGCAAAATAAGGCGGCGGTTGCCAGTCCGCCCGCACAGAGTTCCGAACCGCTTGAACTGACGGCAGAGTCGATTCGGGCCAAAGTGCAGCTCGCGCCGCAAGCGAACAATGCTCGTAGCCGAAGTCGTGAGACTTCGGACCGAACTCTCATGAGTGACCAATCGGCAGAGGTCACGGAAATTTGGACTGAAGGGCATGTCGAGATTCAACAGGCTCAGGGAACTGAACTGGAGGCGATGCATCTGACCGGTCAGAAGCTGCATCTTCAGAATGCCGGGCGAGATGGACAGATCGTGCATCTGACCGGTCAGCCGGCGGTGATTCGGGATCGTGGCTTGGACATCGAAGGAAATGATGTCTTTTTGGATCGCGCGCGAAACTTGACCTGGATCGAAGGGCCGGGGACGTTGCGGCTGCCAGTCAACAACGATCTCGATGGCCGCAAGCTGGCGACTTCGTCGTTGCTAACGATCTGGTGGAAAGAACGGATGGAATTCGATGGCCTGACCGCCACGTTTTGGGATGACGTCAAGGCGGCGCTCAACGACAGCCGTGTGCAGTGTCAGGAAATGGAAGTCGTATTGGCTCAGCGGATTTCATTCCGCGGCGACGCGTCGTCGAATCCGCAGGCCGAGGTCCGGCGGGTGATCTGCAAGGATGGGGTTGAGCTGGATCATTCCGAATACGTCAATAAAGAGCTGACCGAAATTCAGCACCACCGGTTCGCGCAAATGACGATCGATCAAAAGACCAATCGCATGGAGGCGGTCGGTCCCGGCGAAGTGACCTTGTGGCGTCCGGGCCGAGGCAACCGCGCGGCCCTCGCCCCACGAGCCACCGTGCAAGCCAATCGGCCGCTCGAATCGGAAACGGCTAATTGGGACTTCACGCGAGTCACGTTCTTCGGTAAGACGACGGGAAACATTCGCGACCGGCAGACGACATTCAACGACCGCGTGCGAATCGTGTACGGTCCGGTCGCGCATCCGCTCGACACCATCGACCCGGACAACTTGCCTCGCGCCGGGGGTGAAATGCAGTGTGATTCCCTGACAATCCTGCAACGCCGCGACGACGCAACAAAAAAAACCTGGGTCGAACTCAAAGCGGATGACAACGTCAAGCTCGAAGGCCGTTCGTTCCACGCCCGCGCCGATTCAATCACCTACGACGAATCGAAAGAGCTGTACACGCTCCGCTCAGCCGGAGACCGCCAAGTCACGATCTGGCGACAAACCGTCCCCGGCGGTGACTATCAAGAAGCCTCTGGAAAAAGCATCTGGTTCATCCCGTCGCAAAACAAACTCAAGCTGAACCAGGCCACCGGCATTCGTGGGTCAAATTGAGTTGTGGCCGGTGACTCCCGTGTCACGAAACTCACGCGAACCCGAAGCGTGAGCGAGGGCGAACGCTCCATAGTGCCAGAGGTTCAACATTCTGGAAAGCGATTGCCTTCGTTCACGCTTCGAGGTCGTGGCGTGCTGGAGTTGCAGTCGTCAGGCGATTTATACTCCGCCTCCCCATTCGGCTGGTGAGAACGGTTGAATTGCGGATGTCAGTTTTTTTGGGCTAGATCGCTGTCGCCGTGAGAGTTCGATGTCGAAACGAATCAAACAGATGCTCTTGGGATCGATGGCCGCTTCCGGCCTGGTCGCCGTGACCGCGATTGCGGATTTGATTATTCACATTCCCTACGCCGGTTCGATGGTGTTCGACATCCTGTTTTTGATCAGCGCGGGGATCATAGTCTACATGGGGTATGAGGTGCTGAAGGAATCGTCGTAGTCAATGTGGCTCGACACTGCACTTCGCACGTCAGTCAAGACGCGCAACGTCGCGCCACAATGCCCGGCGGTTCACGCGGTCCGCGTGCGATGGTTTTTCTTTTGGCTTTCAGTCGCGATCAGATCTTAACCAAGAACTGGCTGGCCAGCAGCGGGTGATTGTCGCGCGCGTCGAACAGGTTGTTACGCAGCGATCGAAGAATTACCAAGCCAAGTCGCCAATCGTCCGCCGACCCCTCGATCACGTCGGCCACTCGAATATCCCACACGGGCCAAGCCGACAACAACTTTCTCGCTGATGATCATGACGCCTGCTTTCGCTGCCTGACGGAACACACCAGCCAACAACTGGTCCGACAGATTCCAAGGCGTCACGGTAAAGATTTCAGGATGCGCAAAATCAAACTTACGTCAACTTCCAGCCATCGGGCACGATGCTGTCTTTGGGGAGGATTATGATGCCGTCGCGAATGCAGACCGCTCCCAAATCGCAATGGTTGTCGTGGTGCGGGCCACGTTGAATTTTCACGCCGCGGCCGATCGCACAGTTCTTGTCCACGATCACACCTTCTAAAACACTGTCCGCTCCGACGCCGATTGGTGGTCGGCCGAATTTGGCATGAGCTTTCTTTTGCTCGGCCGTTTCGTAGAAGTCGGCTCCCATCAGGATCGAATTCCGAATAACCGCATTCTGTCCGATGTGGCAGCGCAAGCCGATCACACTGTTTTCGATCACACATCCGCGTTCGATCACGCAACCGTCGGAGATCAGGGTGTTCGTCACGGTCGCACCGTCCACGCGAGTCGACGGCAAATGCCGAGCGCGCGAGTAAATCGGAGCCTCTTCATCCGCGACGCTGAACGGCGGATTCGATGACGCCAGCGCCAGGTTCGCGTCGTAAAAACTGCGAATGGTTCCGACATCTTCCCAGTAGCCGTCGAACAAATGGACGTTGACCTGCCGCGCCCGAATCGACATCGGGAAGACTTCCTTGCCGAAATCGCGGTAGTCGTTCTTCGTCAGCAGTTCGACCAGCACATCGCGGTTGAACAAGTAAATTCCCATACTGGCCAAGCACTCGCGACCCCGGCTGGGAATACCGCGATCATCGAACCAAGCAGGCTCGGTGCGGACGATCGCTAGTTCTTCGTCGGTCTTCGGCTTTTCCAAAAAGCCCTGCACGCGACCGGTGTCGTCGATCCGCATGATGCCGAAATGATGCGCCGATTCGCGATGTACCGGCAGCGCGGCAATCGTCGCATCCGCTCGCGAATCAATGTGAGTCCGCAGCATCTGCTGATAATTCATTCGATAGATCTGATCGCCCGACACGACCAGCACATGCTCGATCCCCGGTTGCTCTAGATACTTCAACTGCTTGCGAACGGCGTCGGCGGTCCCTTCGTACCAGACATTGCCCTCGATCGTTTGTTGAGCCGCGAGGATTTCGACGAACCCGCCGCCGAAGCGGTCGAAGGCATAGGTCTGACGAATGTGCCGGTGCAGGCTGACCGAGTTGAACTGCGTCAACAAATAAATCTGATTGATCCCGCTGTTGATGCAGTTCGAGATCGGAATATCGATCAATCGAAACTTGCCGGCGATCGGCACGGCTGGCTTCGAGCGATATTGCGTCAAGGGAAATAAGCGCGTCCCCGCTCCGCCACCTAAAATGACGCAGACCATTTTTTTCATGCTCATGATACCGCCTCCGTGATGCACTACTGCGATTTGCTGAGAGTATGAACTGACCGTCGAGTAAGCCCACAATTGATTTATGGATTCTATTGTTCCGATCTTCCAAACAGCCACCGTGTCGCCAACTTGCCCGACACTTGCAAGCCACTGATCCGCCGATTGAGATCCGTCGGTAGATCTCGGCGCTCCCAGGTTACTGTGCGGTATAAGGCTCGTTTTTTCAACGCGGAGAAACGAAGAGCGCCGAGAGTCGTTATTCAGGACATCACAAAATGATAATGACGAAAGTCATTGACGCTGATTCCACTCGCCCATCTAAGACCGTTCGAACCACCAGGAGCTTCCACAATGTCTGACTCAACACGAACTTCGTCCGAAGAAATGTCTCGTCGCGATGCGCTCTCGGCGGGATTGCTGGGAACGGGCGCGGTGGCCTGGGGATCGTCGCTCGCTTCGGGCTTTGAGCCGCGATCAGAAATCGCTCAAACGGACAAGGCCCTGGCCGCAACGCGAGGCCCGATTGGCAAACGTTACGACATGAAGAAGTCGATCAACCTGTGGGCCTTTCCGTATCCACAATTGTGGTCGCTCGAAAAATGTATGCTGACCGCCAAGGCCGCCGGATTCGACGGCATCGAACTGAACTACGATCTTGAAAGTGAACTTTCGCCAAAGTCGGGCACCAAAGATTTTCAACGCATCCGCGCGATGGCCGACAAGATTGGAATCGCGATCAGCGGACTCTGTTCATTCTTGTTCTGGCCGTACCCGCTCAGCAGCAACGATCCGGCCAAACGAGCGCGCGGGATCGAACTCGGAGGAATGATGGCTCAAGCGGCTCACGATCTTGGCACTGACAACCTGCTGGTCGTTCCCGGCGCGGTTCACATCCCCTGGCGAACCGATCACGAGCCAGTCCCGAACGACGTCTGCGACAAACGCGCCCGCGAAGCCGTCGCAAAACTCTTGCCAGCCGCGGAAAAGCTGAAGGTGCATCTCAACATCGAAAACATTTTCTTCAATGGCTACTTAATGACTCCCGGCGAGATGATCGCCTTTGTGGACAGTTTTCAATCCGAATACGTGCGAGTTCATTTCGACACGGGCAACATCATGATGTTCCAATTCCCCGAACACTGGATCAGCCAGATCGGTAAGCGGATCAAGAACGTGCATCTGAAGGAGTTCACGAAGAAAGGGACCGACTACTCGCTGGAAACGTTTCGGCCGCTGCTGGACGGTACGACCAACTGGCCGGAAGTACTCGACGCTTTCGACCAAATCGGCTATCACGGATACCTGACGTTCGAGTACTTCCACCCGTACCAGCATTTTCCCGAAGCCCTCATTCACCAAACCGGCGACTCGCTCGACCGCATGTTGGGCCGCAAGGTGTGACGAAGACGGACAAGATTGAATCACGAGGATTGGTCAATTCTCGATTGAGGCGTGTCTGACCGCGAAGTCACGCGGCTTCTGGCGTCGCCTTCGGGGCGATCTTCTTCGTCCCTTTCCCGTGGCGGGCTTTCAGGTCGAACAGGCCAAAGATTTCGGAGGCGTTCATGCTCAACGAAGCATTCGTGTCGCTGCCGTCTCCCAGGACCGCGCGGAAGAGTTCGCGTTTTTCGTTCAGGACTTTGTCGATCCGCTCTTCGATCGTGTCTTTGCAGATGAATTTGGTGACGATTACTGCGCTCTTCACGCCGATGCGGTGAGCGCGATTGATCGCTTGGTCTTCGATGGCGGGGTTCCACCAGCGGTCGTACAGAAAAACGTAGCCGGCGAATTGCAGGTTCAACCCAACCGCGCCGGTCCCGTAGCTCATTAAAAGAATGTGCGCCTTCGGGTCTTCTTTGAATTGCTTGAGGATCGGCTCTCGCTGTTTATGCGGGACGCCTCCGTGATAGACCAGCGAGCCGCATTCGGCGGGGAGCCGGGCTTTGATCCAGTCGATAGTTTTCGTCCATTGGCTGAACAGAATCGCTTTGCCGCCGCTGGCCGAGATTTCTTCCATGTCGGCCGCCAAGCGTTCGTACTTCGCGCTCTCGCCGGTCAGCGGATCGAAGTTGGTGATCTGCTTCAACCGTAACACCAACTCGAACACATGCTGCACGCTGATCTGATCGCCGAGTTCATTCAAGTGGACAATGCCGTCGTCTTCAGCCGCCGAGTATGCGGTCCTCTGAGCCGAGGTCAGCTCCAAAATCTCGTCGCGGTTGATGCGCGGTGGCAAGTCTTTCATCACGAGGTCTTTGGTCCGCCGCAACACGTAATCGCGGGATAACCGCTGCATCTGCCGAAGATCCGGTGTGCCACCTTTCGGGATGACGGTCATGTACTCGAACAAAGTGTGCAATTCTTCCGGGCGGTTCTCGATCGGCGTACCGGTCAGCGCCCAGCTTCTTTTACGAGGGATCGACCGCGCGGCTTCCGATGTACACGAATCGCGGTTCTTGATCCGCTGCGCCTCATCCAGCACGACGAGATCGAACTTCGGCTTTTCGTCATCAGTCATTTCGGCCCAATCGCGGACCAGCAATTCGTAGTTCGCCAACAAGATCGGTTGCGGCATCTGCCAGAGCATTCGTCGCCGCGCCCCGTCACCTTCCAGCGTTGTGACCGGCAACTCTTCGGCCCAGGCTTTGAACTCACGCTGCCAGTTCGGAATCAGCGGTTTCGGACAGACCATCAACACGCGGCGAATGTGGCCTGCTCGCAACAACAGCCGGATCGCCGTGATGGTCTGCATCGTTTTGCCAAGCCCCATCTCGTCCGCGAGCAACGCACACTTCTGCGAGAACAGCCAGGCAATTCCTTCATACTGATACGGAAACGGCTCAAACGGCATGACCAGCTCTTGCCCGGCGAGCATCGTCTGCAACGGCGGCTGCAACAAATAAAACAGCCGATCCTCCAACGAGATCGCGTCGCTCGGCGGCTTGAGTCGTGTTGCTTTCTTCCGCTGCGGTTGATCCCCGTTCTCGGCTGAGTCTGCTTCCGACACAACCCGCTTCGGCGGCTCAATCTTTTCGAGTTGCTCCGCTTCCACCGCGTCTTCTGACTTCGGGAGTAATTCCAGTCCCGCCGGAAACACGACCGCAAACGTCGGCACCTTCGCCCAATGCGGTCGCCACGACGGAATCAGTCCCGCTCGCTTGTCGAACAACGGCAACGTTTGAATTTCAACGCTCGGCCAACGACGGAGAGCACCATTTAGACCAGAGGAAAAGATGTCAGCCGCGAACGCGAGCGGCACCGCTTTGAAGTGCGGTAAGTCAGCACCGCTTTGGCTTTCCTTGATCGCAGAGTGAGTTGAAACGTCGAACATGGCTTCGATCCAAAGCGGTGCTGACACACCGCACTCCAAATTCACGCCGCCGCTTTCATCGTTTCCTGCAACGCCTCGCGCACACGTTCGAGTGGTTCCAGTAAGTCCGCGTCGTTCGCCAATTCTTTTGCAATCTTCTCAAAGGCTTTGAGGTCTTCGCCAAATTCGACGTGCAAGCCGAACGACAATTTGCCGATCCGAACCGTCTCCCCCTCGCCCGTTCGCCCCTCTTTTCCAGCGACACACGCCACCGGCAGTGACACATGCGGGCGCGAGTCCAAAATCTCCGGCATGTCCGTCAGCAAGACATGCGGCTTGACGGTGATCCGTTCGACCAGCGTTTTGCTCAACAGTTCGCCGAGCAGAAACGGCACGAGCGTCGGCCCGTACAACAGCTCTTGAGCGCGATTCGGCCGAACGGGGGCCGTGCATTGAAACTCCAAGGGACGACCGTACTTGTTGGTGACCAACAAACCGGCCACATGGCCTCGATTGTCGAGGTAAATGGCGGTCAAAAAGCCGAGGCGCAGTGATTCATTTGAGGCAGGCGAAGTGCTCATGTCCGTCTCAATCGACCGCTCACGCCCGAACCTGCGATGTTGTCAACGCGGCTCCGCTGATCCGGCCAATCGAGAAAACTTTCCTGACCGAATTCGACTACCTAGACGGAAAGGTCGCCGTACGACGCACCAAGCAATCGGCTAAAAGTTCGATGCATTTGCCCCGATTCCGTATCGAAGCGAAGTTCGATAACTTGTCGAGTTCTGACCTCCTGAAAAAGTTCTGATAAGTCATCACACGAAAGTTCTACTCATGCAACGTCTGACTGCTCATCCCTTATCGTATGAATTCAGCCGGCTCCGAGAACCGCGATTCCGGATTCCGTCGGGTGAGACGCTCGTCGTCGAATCGGAAGACGCGCTGTCGGGGCAGATTCGCAAAGCTGGCGATCGACGGGATCGGACGACGATGCCGTACAGCAATCCGCTGACGGGACCAATCTGGGTCGAAGGGGCCGAACCGGGCGATTCGCTGGCCGTGACGATTCACGAGATCAAGCCGTTGATCGATCAATGCTCGACCTACACCGGCAACCCCAAACAACTGTGTGAGTGGCTGGGGACCGATTGTCCGCACGGGGCGCATGTCATGCCGATTCGAGACGGCGTGATTCATTTCAGCGACCAGATCACGATCCCGTATGCACCAATGCTCGGATGCATCGGAACCGCACCGGATGTTGGCGTGCCGACCGCGCTGCCGGCGGGGCCTCATGGCGGGAACATGGACATCATCGAAGTTTGCCCCGGCAACACGATTCATCTGCCGGTGTTCGTGACGGGCGGATTCCTGTATCTCGGCGACGCTCACGCAGCGATGGGTCACGGCGAACTGTCCGCCACGGGCCTCGAAATGCCTGCTGAATCGACGATCACAGTCAATCTGATGAAAGGCAAAAAACTGCTCGGCCCGCGCATTGAATCGCCCACCGAGATCATGACCGTCGCCACCGGCGCCCCGATGGAGCGCGCCGCCGCCGAAGCGTTTGCTCGGCTGATCCTGTGGATGGAAGAAGATTTTGGTTGGAACCGCTGGCAAGCTTATGACCTGCTGACGCATGTAGCTCGACTGTCGATCGGCTACTACGGCATCGGCACGATCGCGGCGAAGATCGAGAAGCGGTATTTGACCAATCCGAATTGATACTGTGGATCAATCGTCGCGGACTGAGCCAGAATCACAATCACATTGCAACCATCACTGCCTCAGTCCCGCATCAGCCAGTCGTCGTTTGAGATCAAAGCCGAAGAGGACTCGGTTTGGGTCCGCTCCTGACCAAATGATCCGCTTAGTGAATTGACTATCGTCATCGCCCCGGGCGTCGTACGTTGAGCGACTGACCTGCAACACGTCACACATCGCCGTCACTGCGAAACCGTTCGCAGCCACGATCTGATCTATAGCGTCAAGTCAGCCGCTTCGACCTTAACCGCCAGTCCACTCGCGGGAATCTCGCGTTTCAGCGTCCACAACGCGGCTTGTGCGATCAGCCGTCGATACGACTCTTGCTTCCAGTTGTCGTGGAAGTGCAACCCGGTGAATCCGAACGATCGGCCGCCGTCAGGACGCTGCCAGCTCCAGCCGACCGGGTATTGCGTTTGATCGACCGTGATCTGGACCAGCGGCTTGATGGCGGATTTAGCTGGGTCGAGCACCACGCTCGCGCCATCTGAACCGATCAGTTTGAGCGAGAAGTAAAACTCTTCGTGAACCGGTTCGGCGAACGGTTTGACTCCCGACAGAATCGGATGTGGATCGTGCGGCAAAGTCGGCGCGATGTCGAGCACTTGGAACTTCCGATCCGGTCCGCCGTGACAGCCGCCAAACAATTTGACAAACGGCTCAATCGGTTCGGCCTGTTTTGTTCCAGTTGCCCAATGCAGCGCGATCAAGCCGCCGCCTCGTTTTGCCAATTCTTGAAAGGCAGCCAAACGCTTGGGGTCAACGGAGATCCACTTGGCTCCTTCTGCAACAAACATCACCACCGCATCGGCTCGCGCCAACAGTTGCGGGCCGTCGCGCCAATCGCCGTCCGCACTGACTGTGATCAGTTCCAGATTCGGCTCATGTTGCAGCAATTTTCCAACCAGTTTGACTCCCGCCAGATACTCGTGTGTTGCTGGAGGATGCCCGCCATCCCAGCCTTGCCCGATCAACAAGAGCCGCTGCGACCGAACGGATATCTGATCGTCGGCTCGAACGTCGTTGGACAACAAACCCCAAAAGCACAAACCAATCAATAACCGGCGGGACATGACAATTCGGCTCCAGCAAAGCGATGCCTCAAAACAAAAGCAGAATCCCCACGGGCACGGTCAAATTCCGGAATTCTGGAAAATCTTGTACGAACTTCGCCATGAATTCGCACTATTGAGGTTGGATAAATCTTAGATCGTCTGTTTTGGAGTCTCTGCAATGCGACTGACTTTGCGAACTTTGCTGGCTTACTTGGACGATGTCTTGCCGGCGGATCAGGCCAAGGAATTGGGACAAAAGTTGGGCGAAAGCAATTACGCGACTGCCCTCGTGGATCGGATCAAGGACGTGTTGAGACGGCGGCGATTGTCGGCTCCGGATCTGTTCGGGAAGAGTGCCGGAATTGATCCCAACGTGGTGGCCGATTATCTCGATAACGAGCTAAGCCCCAACGACGTAGGCGATGTCGAAAAAATTTGCCTTGATTCGGATGTTCATTTGGCGGAAGTGGCTGCCTGCCACCAAATCCTAACACTGGTTCTCGGCGAACCGGTGGACGTGCGGCCGGAGACGCGAGCTCGCATGTACGCGCTCGGTCCGGTCGCTGCGAAGGATGTTCTTCGGGCCGATGATGTGTCGCCGACGATCATGATGGGCACCAGTCCACGAATCGCCGTCAATGTGGAGCCGGTCGTGACTGCCTCGATGATCAGCCCGACCGATCGGACGTTGCCCGATTATCTCAAGCCAAAATCGTCATGGCGGAAACCAGCGTTCCTGGCCCTGTTACTGTTGGTCCTGGGCGGCTGGATCGGACTGCTGTGGAGCGACGGAACCTTGAATTTGTTTGGCGGCAATTCCCCAACATTGACGAATGCTGGCTCGCCGAATCCAGCAGCCAATGCGATCGTTCAGAAAGCCGATCCCATGCAGATCGGCAACCAGGCCAAGGCCGAAGCATCGACGCAAGCTCAGCCGACACAGATCGCGGCAGCGAATTCGGCAACCGATGAAGCACCAGCGACTCCGTCGCCGCTCAATGAAGCTGGCCTCGCCCGCAACACACCGGCCAGTCGTTCGATTGCGAATGCCGAAGCACCGCTGAATGCACCGATCCCACGCAAATCGCAGCCGGCAGAAAATCCTGCCGCAGCGAATACGATTCCGGATTCTGAGGACGTTCCAGTCCAAGCGGTAGAACCCAAAACACTCGCCCCGTTGCGGATGTTGTATACCGCGCGCGATGGCCGACTGTTGCATTGGGATACCAGACTGGCCGACTTTCTCGTGCTGCCGAATCGTTCCGAGTTGCGGCCGAATGATCGACTGGCCTGTCCGGAACCGTTCCGCGCCGACATCGTCGTGGGAGACGACATCGCGCAAGTCGCGTTGATCGGCGGCACCGCAGTCACCTGCCTGAAGCCCACCGATCGAGCGGCGATTGGTTTCGACATCGCTCAAGGAGTCGTACTCATCGAAGGCAAAGGACTCGCACCGACATCTGAGCCAGACGACGACAAGTCGTCTGCCCCGAAGACCACTCTGACGATGACGATTGCCTTCGTATTGCGCGGCCGATCGCATCTGTTGGAACTGACAACCGACGACGCGTTGTGCGCGATCGAGGTTCACCGCCATGAGCCGTTGCGTTTCCAGACGCCATCCGACGAGCCGGGCTATTCCGCCGCGCTGCATGTGGCCAACGGAACCGTGAAACTTACGAAACCGGATGGCCAGGTCGAGCAACTCACCGGTCCTGGACTGTTGCCGCTCACCGCCGACTGGGCCGCGCCGCCAAAGCTGGGTGAACCGAATCGCGTGGGGCCGACCATTTCCCCCGATTGGCTGGAAGGCACTCCAAAACGGGAGGTCACGCGGACCAAAACGCCGTACAAAACTGCCTTTGAAAAAGAGTTCGATGCCGAGCAACCGTTGCTGCTGACGATGCCGGCCATCATCAACAACCCCCGGCCGGCGCTGAGTGAACTCGCGGTGAAGTGCTTGGCTCTTACCGACAGTTACCAGCCACTCGTCAAAGCTCTGATCACGGTGGAACATCGCGAAGCACGCTTGGCGGCAATCACCGGCCTGCGTCAGTGGCTTTCACAGGACCCCAAACATGAAGCACTGTTGAAGTCGGAACTCGAACGCCATCTGCCGTCGGGTGACACCGAGACAGTCATGCGGCTGATGTGGGGTTACAGCCTTGCGGATGCCAAAACCCCCGCTGCGTCACGTCAATTGGTCGGCTGGCTGGAGCACGATCATGTCGCGATTCGCGAGCTGGCCTTTTACCACATTCAACGCCTGACTGGCTTGAAGAACGAATACTCCCCGGTCAACCCGCCCAGCCAACGCCGGGTCTCGGTGGAGCGCTGGTATACCCATTTGGAAAAGAAGAACGGTGCGCTGGTGGCACATTAACCATGTGCTTACCAACGAGTCCTCTGCGACACCAACGCCCGGCCTGCGGGTGCGCGCCGTGCCGTTGTGTCACCCTTAACCGGCAGCGGTCCTTCCGGTGCGGGCGGCATGGGAATGGGAGAGTCCACTTTGGGGGTTGGCGCAGACGTATCCGGAGAAATCGGTGTTCCTGACTCCATTGGACTCCTGAGGGTTGGGGAACCTCCCAGCCCATCGGCTCTTGGTGGCGGCCCCATTTCTTCGGTCGGTACCGGCCGAAGCACGTTCGGGGTCGCGGCGGGAATCGGTTGCGATGGGCAACCACCGTTGCCGTAGGACATGTACGACGGTGCCATCGAATACGCCCCTTGATATTCGGCTGGCAGGTTGCTGTGAATGGGCGTGTGATAACTGTGCCAGCGACCGTTGTAACCATGATGTGGCTGCCGCACATGCCACTGCGACGGAACCGGAGATGGCGGAATGCGGCTTGATTGCGGCTGCCAGTACGGCACCTGTTGGTAAGTGTAGCCCATCTGAGTTGTATCGGTCGGATTGGCGACTTGGGGATATTGCCGATACGCCCCGGTGGAAGTCCCGCCGGTGCCATACCATTGCTCTGGCCAATATCGATAATAATTCACTCCTTTACGAACAACCGGTACTTTGGTCGGAACATTCCAGCCATAGTCCGGTGGCAAAATGTAATAGTCACAATGGAGCAGCCACTTCAGGCCAGCCCCTAAGCAGCAGTCCTGTTCCGGTGATTGATTCGTCCGCGCACAGCCCTGCTGACAGGACTGACACGACGTTTGAGCGTTGACCGGTATCGACCACATCGCCAGCGCCAGCCAACATAGTCCGGCACGACACAGTCCCTCGAGCAGATTTGTTTTCATGACGATTCCTTTGAATGTTGAAGTGTGGTACGGGTGGTGGCACGACGCTCCGCGTCGCAACTCAATTCTGCCTACCAACCCCGTCTCGGCTGCACGACATTTGAGATGGGCGTGAGCCGGCTGGCGGGCATTCCGGCTGAATAATTCATGGTGTGCCGCACGGTCGGCGGCAACGGGACGGAGATCGGCACGCCGTATCCTTGAGCCGCGTAGACTCCGCCGTCTCGCGGATCGAAGTAACCCGGATCGGCCGCGTAAACGTGGTGATACCAGCCGACGTTCGGCACCCCTTCGCCGCCGTTCCCCATCGGAATGAAGTATGCCAGCTTGCCTTTGACGTGAGCGTGGAAAATCTCGGAGTTGTGGCGGTTTCGAGCAAAGAATTGCTCGCAATCACAACAGCACCAGCCTTGGCACCCGTGCCCACAATAGCGACACGAGCCCCAGACAGACCTGGCATGTTCAGACAGATTTCCGTAGGACGACTTAGCATGTTCAGACAGGTTTCCGTAGGACGACCTGGCGTGTTCGGACAAGTTTCCGAAGGATGATCTTGCGTGTTCGGGTAGGCTTCCGAACGGCCCGATCTTGCACGAATCGTTAGTTCGCTCGAACAAGCGTCGAGCCGAGTCCGATGCGTTGAGTTCACATTGCGAATTTCCTGCACGACTATCCACACCAGTGACTGCGCTGCCGACCGTGCCACCAACCGTGCCGCCGTTCATCGTCGCGTCCCCATCGCGATAGTATCGGCAGCCGTCATTCCCATTCTCCGTCGCGCAACAACCGTTCGCACAGCGGCCAGCCGTGCCTCCTCGGAAGGCTCGACCTAAGGTGCGTGCTATTCCCAACTTTGATCCACGTTTTGACGTGCGTCCTGATGCTTCGCCAGCGGTGCAGCTCATGGGAGCCGTGGTACAACATCCCGCAGTGCAACCCAACGGCTGTGGCTCCACTGAAACGCGAGCCGCACCGAGATGCACTGGCTCATTCGGCGGCGCGATCGGGGCCGTTATTTCCGGCGGGACCGCCGGCTCTTTCTCTTGAGCCAAAAGCAGTCCAGCGAAAAGCGTCAAGATGGTTAGTCCCAGACACACAATACTCTGAAATAATCTAAAAAAGACCATAATATGTTCTCCCGCGTCCGTGCGAGTCCTTTCCGAATCACTGTTCAGTAAGCAGAGTCCCTACGCTCGCGCGATCTCTCAGCGCAGAACTGGGGGATGAAATCCCGAAAACCACGAATAGCGGTCACGGTAATTGACTTTGACTTCGGTCCCTTGCAACACCCATTTGTCGTGTGATTCCATTCCCCAAGGAGTCTTCAACCAACCGCCGGAGACTTTGTAGTAGAACGGTGGAAACATCGCTTTGTATTTGTGGGCGTACATCATTTCATGTGGCGCAAAGGCTTGATTCGAGATCGTCGTTCCGCCGACTTGAACCGGGACGTTCGGAACCGGACAGGGATACATCGGTGCGTGCATTTGTGGATATCGTTGCGGGGTCGGCATCATCATTTGGCCAGACGACGGAAACTGGCCGCCGTAGTTGCCATAGTCTCTGACGCCGGAGACTTGTTGGATCGGCTCGCGAACCGGCATCGCCCCGCGCGGCATCCCCGTGTAAGCCCCAGCGGGAGCACCAGGTGGTTGCGGTCGCAGTGGGATATTTTTCCAGTAATCCGCGAACGCCTGCGACGAACTGATCGCCATGACCAGCACGAATCCACTCAGGCTGAGAAATTTCTTTGGCATCTTCGCCCCCAATTCGTAGGTTGGGTCTCTGACCCGACCGGTTGTTTTCGTGAGGTTGGGCCTCTGACCCGTCCCGTGATCGAAGACGGCGGGTCAGAGACCCAGCCTACATGTGACGATTATTCCAATCGGTCACGAACTGCCTGACGGATCGGTTTTGACGGTTATTCCGACACTCTTGCTGGTTGACCGTGTGTTCCATGTGTTACAGGCGTTACGGTGAGACGGGTCGCAGAAATCGGACCAGTCCCCGAAGCTTGCAAACTCATGCCAACCGCTAGAAATTGCCACTGTTCCGCTGACCCAGCTTGCCTAGTTTGTGTTTACCACTAACCCGAAGCGTCAGCGAGGTCGAGCGCTCCTCGAAATGAGGTGTTTCAGCTTAGTGGAGCGCTCGACCTCGCTCTTGCTTCGAGTTAGTGTTGCTCGACAAGGAGTTTTCGATTGCCGCGTAGCAAGGATGTTGACGACAAAGACCCCAAGCGCCGATCCGCCAAAACGGAGGATGGCGAGGATACGAACGGCGGCGCAGCGGAAGCCGGGCAGTTGCAGTACGTCTCGATCAGCCACGAGACGCGACGGCGGTATTTGAATTACGCGATGAGCGTCATCATGTCCCGCGCGTTGCCCGATGTGCGTGACGGGCTGAAGCCGGTGCAGCGGCGAATTCTCTACGCGATGTACGAAGAGCTGCGGCTGCTGTCCTCGACGAAGCCGCGAAAGTGCGCGGGGATCGTCGGTGAAACGCTCGCCAACTTTCATCCGCATGGCGACGTCGCGGTTTATGAAGCCCTCGTCCGCATGTCTCAGGATTTCACGATGCGCTATCCGCTCGTGGATGGGCAGGGGAACTTCGGTTCGATCATGGGGCTGCCTCCCGCGCATCAGCGGTACACGGAAGCGCGAGTTACCGCGATCAGCGAACAGCTCATGAACGAACTGCGGTTCGAGACCGTAGAGATGCGGCCGAACTATGACGCTCGCAAGCAAGAGCCGGTCGTGCTGCCCGCGCGGTATCCGAATCTGTTGTCCAACGGCGTCTCAGGCATCGCGGTCGGCATGGCGACGAACATCCCGCCGCACAATCTCGACGAATTGCTGCGAGCCTGCCTGTACTTGATCGATACCGACAGCGAGGTCACTGTCGCACAACTCATGAAGTACATCAAAGGCCCGGACTTTCCGCTCGGCGGCCGGATCGTCACCGATCGCAACGAGCTGCGAACGATGTACGAAGAGGGGCGCGGCTCGATCAAGGTCCGTGGCGAGTGGCGTTTCGACAAAGAGAAGCGGCAGGAGGTTGAGAGCCGGATCGTGATTTATTCGATTCCGTACGGCGTCGAGACTGGGCCGCTGATGACCGAACTCGGCGACATCGTCCACAGCCGCAAGTTGCCGCAGGTGCTTGAAGTCAACGACGAGACGAACGAAAAGCTCGGCCTGCGGATCGTGCTTGATCTCAAGAAAGACGCCGATGCGAACATGGTCATGGCGTACCTGTTCAAGCACAGCTCGCTGGAAACGAATTTTGCTTACAACGCAACCTGCCTGATCCCCGACGAACGCGGCAACCTTGCGCCGGCACGCTGTGATTTGGTCGTGATGCTGCGGCATTTCCTCGACTTCCGCCTGGAAACGGTGAGGCGACGATTTCAATTCCTGCTGGCTCAGTTGGAAAAGCGCATCCATATCCTGGAAGGATTTGCGATCGTCTTTCACGGCCTCGACCGGGCGTTGAAAATCATCCGAGCCAGCAGCGGCAAGCAAGATGCCTGTGTCAAACTGATGAAGGAATTTTCGAGGCTCGACGAAACGCAGACGATCGCGATTCTTGAAATGCAGCTTTACAAGATCAGCAAGCTGGAGATGGACGAAATCCTCGGCGAGTTGGACGAGAAACGCGCCGAAGCGGACCGCATCTCGAAGATTCTGAAGTCCGAAGCCAAGCTGTGGGGCGTCGTCCGCAAAGAGCTGGAAGAGGTACAAGAACAATTCGGCGACAAGCGGCGCACGGCAGTCGGCTCATCCGAAGAGATCACAGAATTCGACGCGAGCGCGTATATCGTCAAAGAAAATGCGAACGTCGTGGTCACCCGCGAAGGCTGGATCAAGCGCGTCGGGCGCTTGGCGAAAGTCGAGGGAACTCGCGTTCGCGAGGGCGATTCCGTTCTGACCGTCGCCCCCGGCAGCACGCTCGACACGGTCGTCTTCTTCGCCAGCGACGGCATCGCCTACACAATGCCGATTGACCAAGTTCCCGCCAGCAGCGGCTACGGTGAACCGATCGGCAAACACGTCCGCCTGCAAGACGGCGTCAATCTCGTAACCGCGATCTCGACCGACAACCGCTTCACGCCGGAAGACTCACAGAAAAAAGCGGACCCCGCGCCGAAGCCGTATCTGTTCGTCGTCACGTCCTTCGGCAACGTACTCCGTTTGCCGCTCAGCCCATTTCGCACGGCCTCAAATAAAAACGGCCGCAAGTTCTGCCGACTCGTCACCGGCGACCGAGTCATCGCCATCGAACTGATCCGCGACGCCGAATCGGTTTTTCTTGTGACTCGCAAAGCCCGCCTGATCCACTTCAAACTGGAAGACGTTCCCATCCTCAGCGGCCCCGGCAAAGGAGTCCGCGGGATCAAAGTCGAACCGGGCGACGGAGTGCTCGGCATGAAACAGTTGACTCGCCCTAGCGACGCCCTGCACGTCAAAACCAACGCCGACAAAACCATGACCTTTGGCCAAACGAAATACACCGTCACCGGCCGCGCCGGCCGAGGCATCCGCACCAGCCACCGCAGCGAATTCACCGAAATCATTCACGACCCAATCGAACTCGTCGATTGGGCCGCCCTGGAAGGAGAAGCGAAGTAAGCGTCCGCCTTGGCCAGTAGTTGCGGCCCCCTTGCGGACTTGGCGGTTGTCGGATTCACTGGGCCGACATGAGGCCGCTTGTTGTTCCAGCCACTGGTTCGCGTTTGCGCACGGCGCTGTCCGTGCTGTATTCTGCGCTGGCGTCCGACGAACAAGCGGTGCGGATCGCGAATGCCGAAACCGCCTCGGCCGATGGCTCGCTTGATCTGAGTCACTTGCTGCTCGCCGAACTGAATCATGAACCGGCTGGAGCGCTGTTGCTGTCGATTCAAGAAACCGGCATCGGCTCCGTTTGGCCACCGATCGTCGCGCCGCAATTTTCCGAACCGACACGGGCACCTCATCTCGTGGAAGTGATCGAAGATGCGTTGCTGCAAAAAGCCGCCAGCCAGCTCGACGCAAGCGATGCTTGGATCGGGCAGTCCTTGGTGAATATCGGACAGATCAAGGAACAAGCCGCACTCACGCGAAACGGCTTTCGATATCTGACGGAATTGATTTTCTTTGAACGATCCCGGTCCTCGGATTCGCTAGTGACGACTCAAACATCGGTCGCGGCATCAGCACCTGTGAGCCGCCTGACTTCTGCGACATATCGCGCATCACGCGATCGTTTGCGATTTGCATCGCTGCTGGAAGCGACGTATTTCGGCACTCTCGATTGCCCAGAGTTGAACGGCGTTCGATCGGCGGCGCAGTCGCTCGCAAATCACGAAGCGGCCGGCAATTTCCGGTCGGACATGTGGCGGCGATATCGGTTCAATGGCGCGGATGTTGGGCTGCTGCTGAGTGTCAATCGGCCGGAACAGCGCGGGCTGGAAGTGATTTATCTCGGCGTGATTGAGTCCGCTCGGCGGCGCGGCGTGGCTCGCGCGATGCTCTCCGATTCGATTCAGTTGGCTCAAAAAGCAGGTGTCGAACGGATGCTGATCGCGGCCGACGTGCGGAATGTCCCGGCTCGGCGCTTGTACGAATCGCTCGGTTTCGTCGAAAACTCCCGCAAAGTGGCCTGTGTGCGACTGCACTGATCGCTCCGGTGTGGCCCAATGACCAACTCAACTCAACCCACTCCGCATCCGCTGCCCGCATTGCCAGAGTCCGATTCAACTGGTCGATGGTCGGCCGGATGAAGTGTTCTGCGCATTCATTGGGAAACCGTTTTTCTTTTCACTTTCGGCAGACTGGACAGACCTTGCCGAATGCGGACCCAAGCGAGACCGCGTCATCGCGCCGACGTATTCCGCAGGAATGAATTGTCCCAGTCGCGGAAACTTCAACGAGTCTTCAGGAGAACCGGGACGAAATCCGACGGAATGTCGGTGCTCGTTTGTCACAAAGTTTCGGTTTCTGTGCGAATGGTATCACACACGGGCTCATCCACATGGCAGGATGTCATCATCGATCTTGGGTTGCCCGTCTTGGAAGACTGACCACTGGCGCGGGAGCGATGTTGTTTTGTGCAATCTGTTCCACGGCAATGTCCGAGGAGCCCACTGAGGCGGTTCTGATTCCCACAAACAGAGGGGCTGAGCCGGTATTCGCACCGTGGAGATATTTTGGCGAGAAATCGACCAATTCTCTGTGGTCCGAATCATCGGACTCGCTTCTTCACCGAATTTCCTTCAGTCGTTTTCAAGACGTTCCTCCGCTGCAACCGTTGGCTGCTCAGCCGGAGACGCCACTGGCTCCGTCACGCGTGGATGCGTTGGCTGCGAACATCTTCCGTGGTGATGCACCACGCAGCGATTTGCGTTTGGCCCCTCGAAGCACTGGTCCGCAGGTGGCGGCCGATCGTGTCTTGGGGATTGAAGCCAAAGCGCGAGCGACCTCGGATGCTGGTAGTTTGCTTGGGCAATCCGCTCGTGGCCAAGGGATCGTGACTCAGAAGAGGAATCCGATCATCACCGATCCGCGTATTCGCGGCAGCCGAGTGGGGCAGATTTCGGCTTCGGGTTCCTATTGGGTGCCGACACGGATCGATCTCGACACGGTGCTCAGCAAGCTCGACTCGCGGCTGATCTCTGAGATCGACGTCATCAAAGGCCCCTATGCGGTGGAGTACGGTCCGGGGTTCGACTTCATCGATTTCAAGTTGGCCAGCAGTCCGCGATCATCCGATGGACCGCAACTCGGTGGTTCAACGGGACTGGAGTACCAAGACAACGGCCAGCAGGTGTACGGCCGGCAGACGATGAACTACGCCGACCACAATTGGGGTGCTCGCGTGGGGTACGGTGAACGAACGGGCTCGGATTATCGGTCGGGCAGCGGACTCGGAATCCCTTCGAGTTATCACTCACGGGATCTGGACTTGGCATTGGGTTTCGATCTCTCCGACGGTGAGACACTGGAATTGGTTTACCTTTTCCAAGACCAGTCGGGGGTCGAGCTTGCCGGACAGGCATTCGACATCGATTCCCATTTGACGAACGCGTTTGAGGCGACTTGGGTGCATCAGCAGCTCGATTTTGCGGATCGCGTGGAGGTCGAAGCGTGGGTCAACGACGCCCATTTGACCGGCAATGCACAAAGTGCCCCAAAGCGTCAGTACTTTCCGATTTTCGCCGACATTGACTACCGGGGTAACACCGATTTGAACTCGCTCTCAACCGGTGCGCGCACCTTGGCCGCCTGGAAGATTTCACCAACGCGCGAACTCGCGGCCGGCATCGACGTTCGATTTCTGCGGCAAGAATTGGACGAGATTTCCAGTTTCGTGAATCTGATCCCGATCGCTGACCGTAACTCTCCGATTCCGCAGTCGGTGTCGGTCAATCCGGGTCTTTTCGTCAAAGTGACGGACCAGACTTGGGATCGGCTGTCATTGGAATCAGGACTGCGTGCCGACATCGTGACGGCCGAGGTCGTCGAAAGCTCCTCGCAACTACAAAATCTTGGTACCGGACTGTTCCCGCTCAATCTGTCGCAGATTCTGGGGACCAGTCAGTTCGATCAAACCTATGGACTCGGCGCGGGCTACCTTTCGGCGGCGTATCAGGTTGATGATTCGTGGAAGCTCAAAGCCGCTGTCGGACACGGACAGCGAGCCCCTTCGCAGACGGAACTCTATGCGGCCGAGCCGTTCATGTTTCTCTTGCAGAACGGGCTGAACACCGTCACCGGAGACCCGCGACTGAATCCTGAACGCCGATGGCAAGTTGATCTGGGAGCCGAGTACGCCGACGAACGATTTCGTGCGCGAGTCAACGGCTTCCATGCGTGGGTGCAGGACCGGATCACCTTCGAGGCGATGAGTACCGTGACGGGGCCGCCGTTTGGACAGATCGAGCAGGTGAACCTGAAATATGTCAACACCGACCTCGCCACCTTGGTGGGTTTCGAGGCCGATGCGGAATACCAACTCGCGGACTGGCTGTCAGTCTTCGGCATCGCCAATTATGTCGCGGGGACCGATCAAACTCGCAACGGTCACTTCTCGACCGTCCAAGCCGATGGAAGTGTTGCGGGAGGCATCGCCAGCACTCGCGATCCCACGGAAGTGCGTGGTGCCAACGCGAACTTGCCTGCGGGAACGGTGCTCGCGAATCACGAGCCGTTGCCCAGCATCCCGCCCTTGGAATTTCGCACGGGAGTCCGGCTGAACGGCACGATGGAAACCATGCGTTGGAATGTCGAGTTGTCCGCTCGCATCGTCACCGAGCAAGACCGAATTGCTCGCAGCCTCGCCGAAAGTACGTCGCCCGGATTCACCGTTTGGAATCTGCGAACGTATTGGCAGCTGACCGATCAACTCTCGGTGGTTGCCGGCGTTGAGAACTTGGCCGACCGAGCGTATCGCGAACACCTGGACTTCCGCAGCCAAAATCCAGCGGCCCGCATTTTCCAACAACCCGGTCGCAACATCTACGTTGGCACGACTCTGACTTATTGATCCTCGGCTGCCACTCGAAGTTCAGACGCTGCGAAAAGATCGGGGCCGCCGAATGCCGCGCTGGTAACTCGCGCGAACCGCGCCAGGGTGACGCTGATCCAACCGCTGCGGAAGGCTTGTGTGCTTCGCGTTTTCAACTGCCCATCGTCCAAGCGCCGCAACAAAATCGAGTGCTCGATCAGTTGACTCTTCAAGAAGCTGCCGTCGGATTGTCCATTATGAACGCTCTTACGAATTCGGCTTTGGCCAGTTGGATGGAATGTTCATTTATGGAGGCCGTAGACTCCTGTTCATTGTTCTTTACGTGGGGAAGGATGAACATTCTTTGTTCGAGAAGCGGAATGGTTAATCCGCTTCCTCACGAGCGCGGCTCGGTGAATGTGTTGGTCACTTCCCTGCCGTCGGCAGGCCGCAGTCCTTTTGAGGAGATTCATCATGCGTCTTGACTGGCTCAGTTCATTGAAGTCCTGGAAGCACAGAATTCGTTCGACTCAGCGGATCGTTCAGCGGCCCGATCGGTCGAAGTCGATGGCGTGGATTGAGACCCTGGAATCGCGACTGTGCCTGAGTGCGGCGCTGCCGGATGAGACATCGAGCTTGGCGGCGCAGTCCTTCTTGATTGGGCTGACCTCTTCGGCGGCCTCGCAGAATCCAACGGCGACCGAGGTGCAAGCGTTGCTCAGTGGCCGCGGCGTGGACCTGCGAATCGGGCGTGATCTCGGCCTGCCGGGGCAGTGGCTGGTGACTTCCAGCGACCCGGACGTCGGTCGCGTGACGGCGGCGCTGCGAGCGAATCGGAGTGTGAGCTACTTTGAATCCGACGCGCAGGTCCGGGGGCAAGTGGTTCCCAATGATTCGCTGTTTGACGATCAAGTCGGGATGCTGAACACGGGAGCGAATGGCTTGACCTCGGATGCGGACATCGACGCCGATGAGGCGTGGAACATCTCGACGGGGAGTTCGTCGGTCGTCGTCTCCGTGATTGATTCCGGAGTCGATTACACCCACCCGGATTTGTATCTCAACATCTGGTTGAATCCGGGTGAGTTACCATCAGCGCTGCGAGCCAGCTTGATCGACTCGGATGCGGACGGCCAGATCACGTTTCGAGATTTGAATGCTCCCGCGAATTCCAGCTTCGTCAGCGATTTCAACGGCACATCGTTCATCGACGCGGGGGACTTGCTGCAAGACGTGCGTTGGGAGAACGAACTCGACGAAGACGGCAACGGTCGCACCGACGACTTGATCGGCTGGGATTTTCGGAGCAACGACAATGACCCGTTCGACACGCACGGGCACGGCACGCACGTCGCCGGCATCATCGGAGCGGTCGGCAACAATGCGTTTGGCGTAGCGGGATTGAACTGGAACACGGCAATCATGCCGCTGCGGTTTCTCGATTCCGTGGCCGGGCAGGGGCTGAGCGGTTCGACGTCGGATGCCATCACGGCCATCAACTACACGACGGCGCTGAAGACTCGTTCGCAAGACGCCGTCAACGTGCGCGTCAGCAACAACAGTTGGGGTTCGTTGGACACCTTCAGCCAGACGTTGCGCGAGTCGATCGCGGTCAACGGAGCGGCTGGGATTCTGTTTGTCGCGGCTGCCGGTAACGGCGAGGGGCGCACGGGCAGCGGCGTCAATCTGGATGCCGAAGGACTGGGCTTCTTCCCGGCGACTTTTGATTTGGATCACATCGTCGCGGTCGCCGCCAGCAACTCGAATGACGCGCTGGCGATGTTCAGCCAATTCGGAGCCACGTCGATCGACCTGGCCGCACCGGGTGTCGCGATTCTCAGCACCGAACCGGGAGGCGGGTTCGCGTTTCGGAGCGGCACGAGCATGGCGACTCCGCATGTCGCGGGTGTTGCGGCACTGGTGCTGTCACGGATTCCCGACGCCAGCACTCAGGAAGTCCGACAAGCGTTGTTGCAGAGCGTGGATGTGAAGTCGTCACTCAGCGGCAAGGTCGCCACCGGCGGACGGCTCAATGCGCTTGCGGCCTTGCAAATCGACACGTTCGCGCCCAAAGCGGCACTGGTCGCGGCCCCGAACGTGACCCTCGGCGGAGCCAGTAGCTACGACTTCCAAGTCCGCTATCAAGACAATCAGGACATCGACTTCGACAGCCTCGACAACAGCGACGTGCGCGTCGTTCCGTTGGCGACTCCGGATGCGCCGCTGTCGGTGACGATCTCGAATCTCGTGCTGGACTCCGACCCGGTGACCGCGGGAAATCAGCCGATCGTGACCTATCGCATCGTCCCGCCTGGAGGGACTTGGAACCTCACCGACAACGGCGACTTCCGCATCGAACTGCTCGCCAACGCCGTCGCCGACACGCGCGCGGGGACACCGAATCGCACGCCCGCTCAAACGCTGGGGACGTTCGAGGTCAGCATCGCCTACGAAGGACAGATTCTCGTCACGACGTTTGCCGACGGAGCCGACTCGAACCCGGCCGACAACGTCAGTGAAACGGCTAGCGGCCAAAGCACGCTGCGCTCCGCCATTCAAACGGCGAACACCGTCGCCGGTCTCAACACGATCGTGTTGGAGCCGGGCACTTACGTCCTGAATCTTTCAGGAGCGAACGAAGACGCCGCCGTAACCGGCGACCTCGACATCACGAGTGAGATCGTGATCCTCGGCAACGGCGCGACGATTCAAATGACTGGCGGCCTCGACCGCGTTTTGGATGTTCTCGCCAGCGGCAACCTGACGCTGCGCGACCTGACGATCACCGGAGGCAGCACCGCGAACGCCGGAGGTGGATTGCGCAATAGCGGCGGAACGGTGTCGATCACCTCGAGCACGCTGATGCAGAATTCTGCAGGCAATGGCGGCGCGATAGCCAGCACCGGCGGTGAAATGCGCTTGACGAATTCCACCGTCTCGGCGAACACAGCAACCATCGCCGCTGGGCTGGATGTTTCTGTTGGTTCCCTGCTTCTGATCAATGTCACTGTAACCGCGAATATCGCTAGCAGCTTCGGCGGCGGCGTGCGAGTCGATGCGGCGTCGATGGCCGGTGTGTTCAATACCATCATCGCTGGCAACTTGGCGACCACGGGGCCCGACGTTTCGGGTGCATTCACTGCCGCTCTCGAACACAACTTGATCGGCATCTCGGACGGCAGTACCGGTTTCACGAACGGCGTCTCCGGCAACCTCGTCGGCAGCCAACTTAGCCCGATTGATCCCAAGCTGGGGCCACTCGCTTTCAACTCTGGACTGACAAAGACTCATGAGTTGCTAGCTGGTAGCCCTGCAATTGATACGGGCGAAAGCGGAATCGCTCCGCAATTCGATCAGGGAGGGATTGCGCGCCCGGTAGATGCCGACGAAGATTTGATTCTTGAAGTTGATATCGGAGCGGTTGAGCGCTACTTCGGGGAGGCTTCTGGTGTAGCCTTTAACGATGCGGACCAAGACGGAGTCCGTGACGCGGGTGAATCGGGGATTGAAGGATTCACGGTTTTTCTGGATCTGGATGCAGACGGTTTTTTGGACGCCAACGAGCCATCGACTCTCACAGCGTCTGATGACTCGGTCACAACGGGCTTCGATGAGACGGGCATGTATCACTTCAGCCGTCTTCAGCCCGGTGAATATCGTGTGGTGATGCAACCTACAGACGGCTGGCAACAACTCTCGCCAGTCTACGACACCAACGAGAACCGGTTCGATCTGACCCAACTCACACAAGCATCCGGTGCCGACGGATCACTCGGATTTGTACTGGATGGCTCCGCGGCCAGCCGACAATTGGGATTTGTGCTCGGTGGCGGAGGCGACTTCAATGGCGATGGATTCGACGACTTCATCGTCGGTATGTCTTCCAGCGCCGCGGGGCAAACGCTGTTGATCTTTGGAAGAAGCAGTCCGGTCACTGCCGAATCGACCCCCGAAATTCCGGGTGGTTCCAATTTGTCGATCATCACAGTACGAGCAGCGGCCAATAGCAGCCTTGCCCGCGTCCAACTCGTGGGCGATTTGGATGGAGACGGAAATAGCGAACTGGTCTACTCTGCTGGAGCGCTCAGCTCATCAAGCCAAGGTTCCAGTTGGATTGTTTATGGAAAATCAGGCACACAAGTTTCCGAGTTGATCGTAGACGCAGCCTCTCCTCCAGCCGGATATACCATCGCAAGAATTGATGGGCCGCGAATGACGGTTGATCCGTCGAGCGGACGAATCGTGGCCTCAGATCTTGCGCACGGCGATTTCAATGGTGATGGCTTTGAAGATCTGGCGATCTCCTACCACTTCGCTGATCCCGGTGGCCGTGTTGATGCCGGCCAGACCGTCATCCTGTATGGCGGGACAACACGATTGAGCGGCGTGATCGACGTCACCGCGTTACCAGCGGGAAGTGGTGTGCTCATCAACGGCCACAGCAGCGGTGACAGCTCCGGCCTTTCGCTCGCCGCTGGAGATGTGAACGGCGACGGGGTCGATGACTTGGCAATCGCCTCTCCCACGGCATTCCGAAATGGCACACAGAAAGGTGAAATTCATGTCGTCTTCGGTGATGCTGCCCTACCGAGCGTCGTCGAACTCTCGACGCTTCAGTCGTCCGGAGCCGGAGCGGTTATCCGACAAGTGACGGATGGCCCGCAAACACAGAGGTCGATTGCTGTCGGAGATCTGAACGGCGATGGGTTCAGCGAGGTCATTGCCAAAACGACACCAGGGGGAGCACGCCTAGCCATTGTTGCCGGTAAGGCAGACTTTGGTTCCGCTGGCATCATCAGCTTGACCGACAATGTGGGGCTAAATCCTGATGGAGTTGTTTTAAGTGGCGGAGTGGCTTTCCCCACACTCGACGTGGTTGGAGACACAAATGGCGATGGGATCGACGACCTGCTTGTCGGAGTCCAGCTTCTGAGCCTGTCGAATGTCCAGAGGGCTGGCGGCGGATATCTGATTTATGGAAATCCCTTCAATCAGCTTCCGACCAATCTCGACGGAATCGGCACATCGAGCGTGGACACAACTCGAGCGATTTTGGTCACGGGAGTCGCTGCACAAGACCAAACGGGTGAGCGCGTGAGTCGTCTGGGTGACTTCAATGGTGACGGCTTTGAGGATTTTTTACTGTCGACCACTTTTGCAGACCCTCTGGGCGATCAGTCGGGCCGGGTCTACGGAGTGTTTGGCCGGCCTGATCCAGGACTCCGTGCGAGGCACGGATTCTTCATTGCAAATCTTCTGCCTGGACGTGCCGCTACTGATGCGAACTTTGGCCATATCCCTCAACCCGCGACGCTTAGCGGCACTGTTTTTCGCGACTTAAACTCGAATTCGACGCGCGACGCGGGTGAGGCAGGCATTGCGGGATTTCAAATCTTCCTCGATTTGAACAACGACGGATCGCTGACGAACGGCGAGCCGACCTCGACCTCCAACTCGAACGGCGACTACGTCTTTACAAACGTGGCTCCGTTGACGACCTACCAATTGCGCGAAGTCTTGCCGTCGGGATTCACGCAGACGTTTCCGACGCCCAGCGGATTTCATGTCGTCGCGCCGCAGCCGGGGGAGGAGATTTCGTTGCTCGATTTCGGCAACGTCGATCTGGTCGGCGGGGTTGGCTTGGGGACGGGCACGCTGAGCGGGCGGATTTTCAACGACGCGAATGGCAACGGGCAGTTTGATGGGGGCGAGGTTGGTCTCGCGGGCGTGACGGTGTTCGTGGATCTCAACGACAACGGAGTGCGTAATTCCTCGCCGGTCGTGGAACCACAGTTCGTGACGGCGGCGGACGGGATGTACTCGTTCACAGGACTGCCGGCGCGGGATTATCCGGTGCGGATTGTGACCCCAGCGAACATGACGCTGACCTCGCCGCGAGTCGGAGAGTTCACGGGAGCCTCGACGGCGGCGGGGCAAGGGCCGGTGGCGGCGGCTTCGATCAATTTCGATGGCGATGAGTTCTTGGACATGGTCATCGTCACCGCCGCGAAGGCGGATGTTCTCGTGCGGCTCAACAACGGTGATGGGACATTCGGTGCGCCGTTCAGCGTGGTGGGGACGACCGCCCTGGCCAAACTGGCGGACCCGCGCAGTTTGGCGGTCGCGGACTTGAATGGGGACGGACGATCGGATTTGGTGATCGGCAACCGCAGCTTCAATCGGCCCGCGGTGTTGTTGAACAATGGCAGCGGTCAGTTTGTCGCGGTCACTGTGCCGCAGTTGGGATTGGCCGATGCGAGTGCGGTGGCGATCGGGAAGTTCACACAGGGAGACAACTTCCCGGACTTGGTCGTGGCCAGCGAACTCGGCAACCGAGTGTATGTGCTGACCAACAACGGCAGCGGAGTCTTCACACTCCGCAACACGCTGACTCCGGGTGACGGAGTTGGCAGCGATGGCCCGGTCGCCGTCGTGGCGGTCGATCTGGACAACGATGGGGATTCGGACGTGGTCGTCGCCAATCAGGACGACAACACGCTCCGCACGTTCTTGCTGCAATCGAACAACACGTTTTTGTTGTCGAATCCCGGCGGCGTGTACACGAAGGCCACGGGCCTCGGTCCCTTCCGATTGGCGGCGGCGGACCTCAACGGCGATGGTGCTCAGGATGTCGTGGTCGCGAACGTCTTCGATCAGCGCGTCTCGGTCTTTCTGGGACAACTGAATCTCGGAGTTCCCACGGGGGCGTTCGCGAACGCTCAGCACTTGCAGGTCGGCGGCAGTCCGGCTTCAGTCACGATCGCGGATCTCAACGGCGACGGCCTGCCGGACTTGGCGGTCAGCACGCTCAGCGCGGAAGGCTTCACCACGCTGCTGAATTTGGGCGGGGGTCGCTTTCAAGCTCCGACGGCGGCGGGCGTCGCCTCACTGGTGCAGAGCTTGGCTCCGACGATCATCGCCAGCGATGTGGAAGCGGATGGCGATGCGGACTTAGTGATTCTGAAGCCGACGCTCGCCAGCGGGCAGATGATCATTCAACGAAACGCACCGCTGGCCAGCAATTTCCGTATCGGAGTGATTGCCGATCAGACCGTCAGTGGGCTGAACTTCGGATTGATCGACGGAGTGCTCGCGTCCGGGGCGACGCTGTCAGTCTCGGCGACCAGTGGCATCCTTTTGGAAGGGAATGGGAGCAGCACGCAATTCACATTCACCGTCACGCGCACCGGCGATGTGAGCGGTACTTCGTCGGCCCACTTCGCCGTCACGGGCAACACGGCGAATGTGGCCACCGCAGCGGACTTCGGCGGTGCGTTGCCCTCCGGGACGGTGAGCTTCGCGGTGAACGAGGTGTCGAAGCTCATCACGCTCAACGTCAGCGGCGACTCGGCCGTGGAACCCAACGAAGGTTTTCTGGTGACGCTGTCGAACCCGTCGAGCGGAACGAGTCTCGGCACGACGACGGCCACCGGCACGATCTTGAACGATGACGCGTCGTTGTCGATTTCCGCAGTCAACGCGAGCCGCGCGGAAGGACACTCCGACAACACGGGGTTCACGTTCGCAGTGACCCGATCAGGAAACACGAGCGGCACGGCGAGCGTCGAATTCTCGACGGTGGGGAGCGGTGCGAACGTCGCCACGACAACCGACTTCGGTGGGACATTGCCTGCGGGTTCCGTCAGCTTCGCGGCAAACGAGACGACGAAGATCATCACGCTCAACGTCAGCGGCGACACGTCGGTCGAAAACCACGAAGGCTTCACCGTCACGCTGTCCAATCCGGTGGGCAACGTGGTGCTCGGCACGTCGACGGCCAGCGGCTCGATCGTGAACGACGATTCGTCGCTGTCGATCGCCGCCACCAACGCCATTCGCGGCGAAGGGTCGTCGGGAAACACGCCGTTCACTTTGACCGTGACTCGCTCGGGTGATGTCAGCGGAACGGCTTCGGCGAACTTCGGGGTCACGGGCAGCGTCGATGCCGATGACTTCGGCGGTTCGTTGCCATCGGGCACCGTGAATTTCGCGGCGACCGAAACGTCCAAAGTCATCACGATCAACGTCAGCGGAGACACCGATTTCGAATCCGACGAGGGTTTCACGGTCACGCTGTCGAATCCCTCCAGCGGTTCGATCTTGGGAACGTCGGCTGCGAATGGCACGATCCTGAACGACGAGGCCACGCTGGTGATCTCGACACTGAATGCCAGCCAGGCGGAAGGTCAGTCGGGCACCACGCCGTTCACGTTCACGGTGACCCGTTCCGGGGAAACCAGTGGCACGGCCTCGGTCAGCTTTGCCGTCACGGGCAGCGGCCTGAATCCGACGGGAACGGCGGACTTCGGCGGTTCCTTCCCCACTGGCATTCTGAACTTCGCCGCGAATGAGACGTTGAAGACGATGACCGTCAATGTCAGCGGCGACACGTTGGTCGAAGAGGACGAGAGCTTCACCGTGACGTTGTCGAATCCGACGAACGGTGCGTCGCTGGGGACCGCGACGGCGATCGGAACGGTCCTGAACGACGATGCGTCGCTGTCGATCGCCGCCACGAACGCGATTCGCGTGGAACGCAACGCCGGGACATCGGCGTTCGAGTTCACGGTGACGCGGACTGGCAACAGTGTGGGGACGGCGACCGTCAACTTCGCGGTCACGGGCAGCGGCCCCCTCGCCATGCAAGCGAATGCGGCCGATTTCGGCAGCCTCTTGCCATCGGGCACGGTCAGCTTCGGGGCGGGCGAGACCTCGAAGACACTCAGCATCACCGTGCGCGGCGATACGACGATCGAAGTCGACGAGCAGTTCACCGTCACGCTGTCGAATCCCTCGGGAGCAACGCTGGGGACTCCCACGGCCGCCATCGGAAGAATCCTCAACGACGAGTTCGTCGTCGAGGTGCTGGTGGACGAGAACGGAAATCTGGCGATCAGCGATCTTGGCGGCCTGACGAACAACATCACGGTGGTTCGCAATACGACGACGAACCAGTTCGTGGTCACTTCGCCGACGAATGAACTTTCTCCGAATGGACTGTCACCCACCAACACGATCAGCATTCCCGTCACCGCGGTGACGGGCGGATTGATCGCGGAGTTGGGACCGGGCAACGACCGGCTGACATTGTCGGGCCTCTTGTTGTCGGCCACCGTTCTGGGGGGCGACGGGAATGACACGGTGCTCGGCAGCGGTGGGAGGAACCTTCTACTCGGCGAAGCGGGGGACGATTCCCTCACCGGTTCGACGAGCAACGACTCCCTCGGCGGAGGGCTTGGCAGCGATGTGCTCACGGCGGGGAACAGCACCGGCATTGACCTGTTGCTGGAGGACGTCACCGGAACAGTCACGCTGACCGCCCTCGCTCTGACGGTGAACGGAGTGGTCGACATCTTGTCCGGTTTCGAGCAGTTTTCACTGACCGGCGGCACCGGTCCCGACACAATCAATGCGACCGCGATGACGGTCCCGGTCACGCTGACCGGCGGCGCTGGCAACGACACACTGACGGGCGGGTCGGGAGCCGATCGGCTCAATGGCGGCAGCGGCGCCGATCGTCTGACCGGCGGCGCGGGAGTCGACCAGTTCAACGGCGGCAGTGAATTGGATGTCGTCGTCGAGACGGCCGATACCAACTTCATTTTGAACGATGTGTCGTTGCGTATCGGAGCCATTGCGGATTCGTTGTTGGAAATCGAGGGTGCCATCCTGACCGGTGGTATCCTCGCGAATACTATGGACGCCAGCGCGTTCACACTCGGCGGTGTCACTCTGCTCGGCGGTGCCGGTAACGACGTGCTCACTGGCGGCAGTCAAGGTGACTCTCTGAACGGGCAAGCGGGCGACGACCAACTGGTCGGCGGTGCCGGCGATGACAACTTGACCGGCGATCTCGGCAACGATTCATTCAACTCCGGATTGGGCAACGACCGCATTGTTGAGACTGGCGATGTCAATCTGACAATCAGCGCCATCAATCTGACAGGATTGGGGACCGATCCTTTCGTCGGCGTTGCTCCAGAACGAGCGTTTCTCCGCGGCGGCGTGGGGAACAACACGCTCAAAGTCATGGGCTACACCGGTGCCGTGACGTTTCTCGGACTGGCCGGGAATGACACTCTGATCGGCGGTTCGAAGGCCGACTCGCTGGATGGCGGTGACGGCCTGGATCTGCTGACCGGCAATGGTGGCGGCGACACTCTCAATGGCGGCATCGGAATTGATGTCATCAGCGAATCGGGCGCGACCAGCTACGTTTTGGGGATCACGAATTGGATCGTCAACAACGTCGCGGGAGCCGTGGCCGCGATCGAACAAGCACGCCTGACGACGGCTGGCACCGCGTCGTTGATCGATGCGTCCGCCTTCTCCGGAGCGACAACGCTGACGGGCGGAGCCGGAAACGACACGCTGCGTGGCGGACTCGGAATCGACTCGATCTTGGCCGGTGCTGGCAACGATCTTGTGGCCGGCAATTCCGGAGCCGACAACCTCTTCGGTCAAGATGGCAACGACACGCTGCAAGCGGGGGCCGGCAACGACATCGTCGACGGTGGCATCGGCGATGATGCCATCACTGGCCAAGAAGACAACGATTCGCTGCTGGGTGGCGACGGCAATGACAAGATCATCGGCGGTACCGGCAATGACACGCTTCGAGGAGGCAACAACGACGATCTTCTGATCGGCGGTGGCGGCATCGATTCGCTCGTCGGAGACGCTGGCAACGACACAGCCCTCGGCGGCCAAGGGGGAGTTGCCCGCGGTGGAACGGGCTTGCCGGACGTTGGTGATCTCCTGAGTGCCGAAATTATCGACGAGCTGTTTGCCGTGTTGTTCGACTTTGAGTAACCGGACGATCTCACTTCGAGTTCATTGTGGCTTGGCTGCTGTTGTGGCTTCAGCCTTCAGCAAGATCAACCGAGGTGCTGCCGGATCATTCGACTGCATGAGTTCACTGGCTTGCTCAAGCCGTTCGCGAGCCACTTCCCGCTGGCCCTTCGCCGAGGTGAGCAGGGATTCGGCGAAGAGTCCGGCCGCGAAGGGATCGCCGCCCATCAACTGTTGCGCTCGCTTCAACGAGTTTTCCGCGTCGTTTAGTTTTTGGAGTCGGAGTTCGGCCAGGGTCAACGTCAACCAAAGTCTCGGATTATCAGACGTCGCCTTCACCGCGCGATTTGCCAGAGTCAACGCGCGCTGCGCATCTCTCCGGTCGGTGTCGGGACTGAACAGCAAGAGCCAGGCGAAGCCCTCGTCCCTGGCGGCGTTGGCCGACACGGCGTCGCGCAGTTTGATCGCGGCATCGGTCTGAAGCTGGGCTTCAGCGATCTCACCCGTCTCGGCAAGCCATCGAGCAAAGTGAAATCGAGTCCAAGCCGCGGCATCTCGCACGCGATCCGTGGCGGTGGAATCTTGATTCAATAACTCATCCCATCCGACGAGGGACGACTGAAACGAGTCTTTCGTGGATTGAGGCATTTCACCCAGCGACTGAACCTGGGCGATGAGCGACGTTGCGAATGCCAACTGCTCACGATATTGGGACAGTGGTTGCTGCTGGAGTTGTTCGCGTAAATGATTCATGGCCTCGGTCAACATCGCTTCGGCGAGTGGGAGTTCGCTTCGGTCACGGAGGATTTCGGCCAGCGCGATTCGGGACTCCGCCTCGCGATCTTGGTAGCGTGCATCGTCCGGATATTGGTTGGCCAATTGGATAAAGCGGTTGATCGCCTCGACCGCGATCGTTTTGGCGGACTCGGTTTGTTCGCGGCGTCCCAGCAGTTCCGCCAAGTTGAGCTGCGCGGTCGCCAGGTTAAATTCGTAATGCGGAATCTCCGGCCGCGCCCGCACGAGGCCCGTATAGGCGGCGATCACATCTTGATACCGCGCAATCGGATCATGGCCGGCACTGCGTAGCGAGTTCGCCAAGTCCATCTGGCTGATCGCCACCCCTTCCAAACGATCCGGGTTCGAGGGATCAAGCTCATAGAGTTCGGTACAAATCGCCAAGGCCTGCTCGCCTTTCGCGAGAGCTCGCGTGGCGTCACCGCTACGCTCATAAATCTGCCCCAACGTGCTGAGCGTGGTTGCCAAGCGTTGCCGCGATTCCGGGTTGCTCTCGGCCGAGCGACGATAAGCCTCTTCGGCCAACAACAGACTCTTGATGGCGGGTGCGAACTCCCCTTGCTCACGCCGCAACAATCCCTGTTGGAAGTGGGCCTGTGCCAAATCCAACGCGGAGCTGGCATCGCTCAAGGTCCGCTCGCTTTGAACGGTCGTCAGCAAACGGCTCGCCGCATCAAACTGGTGCAACGCGATGAGGCTCGCGACCGAGCGCAATTTCGCCTGTCGTGAGAGCGCGGCAATCTGACTTTGCGGTTGTGACGTTCGTAATCGGCCGGTGAACTGACTGGCCTTCTCCCAGACTTGGAGAGCCTTTCGATGTTCGGACAGCAAACTGTGAACATCGCCCAGCCGGATCAAACTCTTGGTGAGTTCCAACTGAATCTCAGGCGTCTGGCTCGGTTGGTCGGTCAGCTCTTCGTAGTAGCCAGCGACCATGTTCAACAGGTTGGACCGCACCGACTGAAAACGCGGCAGATAACGAATCTGATCGGAGATTGCCGTCAGACGATCAATCGCGGTCTGCGACTGCTGGAACCGCCGCAACGCCTCAGTCTTGGCGAGGCGCTCCTGATTTCGCGACCGCGTGATCAGAATCGAGGCCACCGAAACGGTGACAAATACAACCGCCACCAAGGTTGCCGCCACTCGTCTCATTCGCCGAAATCGCGCCAGTCGCAGATCGCGATCCTGCTTCGCTCGCCGAATTTGCGACAGGAGCGCAGTGTGCAGCGGCTGCTCGACGTCCAATTGCTGCTCGGCGAGATCGAAATCCTCCCGCGCAAAGGCCCGCTGAGCATACTCCAGGCGAGCCGTCACCGAGAGTTCCTGCGCACGAGTGTTCTCACTCCACAACTCAATCGCTTGCTCAAGCGCGAGCACAACTTTCTCGAAAACTCGATAGCCCTCCGTTGTGCTGGCCTCGCGAAGTCCGGCCTCGGCAAAGTCCGCCAGGCGGCGGCTCTCCGCGTGAGATCGGTACTCACGGATCGCCTGCTGAAACGCGCGAGCGGACGGATATCGGTCTTCCGGCCGCGTGGCCATCGCGGTCAGAGCGATGCTCATCAACTCATCCTGGCGCGGTGTTGGCCGGATTTCGTTACGTTGCGCTGCTTGCAGGCATTCTGTCGTTGTCGCACCGGAATGCGGCGGTTTTCCGACGAGCATCCGAAAGAGGACCGCACCGAGCAAATACACGTCGCTCTTTTCGCTGATTTGCTCGCGTAATCCTGACGCCATCTCCGGAGCCATGTATGTGGGAGTCCCGGCGAGTCCCTCGGCGAAGCTCACCCCCTGTTTCTGGTACGACTTGGTCGGCAGCGCCAATCCCCAATCGAGGACCAAAACTTCGCCAAACTCGCCCAGCATGACGTTGTCGGGCTTCAAGTCGCGATGCACGACACCCCGAGCGTGCGCGAACGCGACGGCATGAGCGACTTGCATCAGCGTCGTCAGATTTTCGTCTTCGCTGGCGACGTCGATCGACTTGCTCCAGGTCTGCCCGCGAACCTCCTTCATGACATAGAACGGATCGCCGCTTTGGGTGACACCGACGTCATAGATCGGCACGATATTGGGATGTTCCAATCCACCCGTGATGGCCGCTTCCGAGATAAACTTGTCCAGAGTGTCTCGCCGCACCAACTGACGCGAGGACTTGGCTTTGATCATCTTGATCGCGACATCGCGATCCATGCTGCTTTGTGTCGCTCGGTAGACGGACCCCATGCCCCCTTCGCCAAGCAAGACGCGAACTTCGTAATCGGAAACGCTCGACTGCGGGTCCGTTTCAAACACGATTTCGCGAGGACGCAACGAGACGCTGTCGCGCAACACACGCGACGAAGAATTCTGTGAGTTTGACGGCTTCCAAGTTCGTGGCGTGTCCGGCGCACCGCCGGGTTCCAGTTCGGTGAATTGTTCGACCGGAATCGCCGGTGGCCCGCCTATCAATTGATCTCCAACGGAGAGTGGCTGGTCACGAGTCGGAGCCGTGGGCTTGGCCTCGGGAGAAGCGTTCACGCTTTCGACCTGCGTGAAACCGGGCGATGGCTCCGATGATTCCGGCGTGCTGCTCATTCTCGATCACCTCCGACGGCAACTGGCGAATCGTCAACGGTCAGGGAGAGTCTTTGGGCTGCGCCTCCCAAGTCAGCAGTTGCAGACAATGCGATTTGACTGCGGTAGCCTATCGCTAGTCGCCGCTCAGTACGAATGCTGCCATTGACCGCCGATTTGCCGTCGAGCGTGGAGTTGAGGACAACCATAATGGAAATCGCTTGACGATATTCTCCGGAAAGCTCACAAGAACCGCCCCGGACGTCGGCGCGTATCTCAACACACACATTCAAGCACGCCCTGAAACGTTCGCCCTCGCTGGCGCTTCGGGTTCGTGTGATTCGTCCCTGATCACAAGGAGTTCGTCATGATCATTGATGTCCACAGTCATGCGTGGGAATACCCCGCTCACTTCAGCGACGATTTTCGGCAGCAGGCCAAACGAGCGAAGGCCGGAGTCGAAATGGATTTGACTGTGACCTACGACGATTACCGTCGGCACGCGCCGGACGACACGATCACGATTGTGTTCGGCGGCAAGGCGCGGTTGAGCGGTCTGTGGGTCGATGATCGCTACGTGGCGAAGTATGCCGCCGCCGATTCGACGCGGCTGATTGGCTTCTTGTCCGTTGACCCGACTCAGCCCGGCTGGCAGGACGAATTGCGATTCGGGCATCAGGAACTTGGCCTGCGTGGGATCAAGCTGTTGTCGATGTATGCTGGGTTCCGGCCGGATGAATCGCGGCTCGACCCGTTGTGGCAGTACGCGACCGATCACGGCCTGCCGGTGCTGCTGCACACCGGCACGACATTCGTCAGTCAAGCGCCGCTGGAATGTACGCTCCCGCGGCATCTCGACCCCATTGCCACGAGATTCCCGGACGTGCGAATCATCATGGCTCACCTGGGGCATCCGTATGAAGGAGAGGCGATCGTCACGGCGCGAAAGCATCCGCATGTTTACTGCGACCTCAGTGCCCTGCACTACCGCCCGTTTCAGTTGTATCACAGCCTGATGCTGGTTCAGGAATACGGCATGTGGGACAAGGTTCTTTTCGGAACTGATTACCCCTTCACGACCGTAAATGCGACGCTCGCTGGCTTGAGATCGCTCAACGAAATGCTGGCCGGTACCGCGCTCCCGCGACTCAACAGCGATGCCATCGAACGCCTGATTTCTCGCGATTCGCTGCCGCTGCTGGGCCTGAAGAACTAATCGTGGGGCAGGTTTTCAGCCTGCCCGGCCGATGGAGAATTGCTTTTTGGGTGAATGCCGTTGAGTTGTAATCATTCACAATTTCCTGGCTGTTTGAAAACCGGCCCCACGAGTCCGCGAGACTTCGCTGCCTGATCGTTCTGGGCTACATTGATTCGCAGGTTGCTTGATCGAATTCCGTTATTCCGTGAGTCCTCATTCATGTCGAGTCGTCTCTTTCTTGTCGCGTGTCTGTGGTGGTTGGTCCCGGCAGGTTTGTTGGCCGAGGAACTGCAATATCCGTTGACGGCTGTGGTTGGAAAAGAAGGCAAGGACGTGTTCATCGCCGACTTGAATCAACCCGGCGTGTGGAAGCTGTCGGACGGCAAGTTGAGTTTGTTTTTCCAAGCGTCGAAGAAATTTCGCACGCCGCTCAACCGAGTTCGCTGTTTGGCGATTGACCAAAACGGAAAGCTATTGGCGGGCGACACCTCAACGCGTGAGGTCTTTCGCTTCGACGACGCGGGCCAGCCGCAGCCGTTGACAAAGGGTGGCATCGGAATGCCGATGGATTTGGCGGTCGATCCCGACGGCAACATTTTCGTTACCGATCTTGAACTGCATTGGATCTGGAAGATCCCCGCCGGAGCTGACAAGGCCGAGAAGTTTGCTGAGGTTCCGGCACCACGCGGGTTGACGATCGACTCCGACAAGAACCTGTGGATCGTATCGCACGGCAAGAACCAGCTGATCCGCGTGACTCCCGATGCAAAGCTCGAAACGGTGGTTGAGGGCCGGCCGTTTAATTTCCCGCATGAAGTGGAACTCGGCCCAGACAAGACGGCCTACGTGACCGATGGCTACGAGAAAGCGGTCTGGCGAATTCCGCCGGGCGGCAAACCGGAGAAATGGATTTCTGGCGACCCGCTGAAGAATCCTGTCGGCCTCACTTGGCAAGGGACAACGCTGCTGGTCATCGACCCGCACGCGAAAGCGGTCTTCGCCGCCGATGCCGCCGGTAAGTTGACTGTGCTCATTTCGGCATCCGCCAAACCGGCGAGTTGAACTCTGAACAGGCCATGAGTGAAATGACTACGGCATCTTCGGAAAGCCGTTGGCCTAACAAGACTCGGCATAACCGGACTTGTAAGGCATCCGAACACTTGTAATTTTACTCGTTCTGCGGGCCTTTCTTGACGAGGTGCGATTCTCGGCGTTCCTTTTCTGTGAAGTGATTGTGACGGCAGCCTCCCGGTGAGTTTCCGACATCCGGGCGGATGTGTTCTGTTTGCACGCCGTGAACTCAACATTCGATCCGAACATTACTCTTCGAGTGACGGTTTCAACTCCAACAACCCGGAGCCGGTGACATGTTATTTCTACCTTGGTCTCGCTTGGTCCAACCGTTGCTGCGAAATCAATCCCGCTCAATCCGTCGCCGAAAGGTCCGGCAAATTCCGCTGGCCGCGCTTGAGAGTCTGGAAAGTCGCGCGTTGATGGCGGCGGTGATGAGCGCTGCCGAGCAAGTGACGGCCGCGCGGATTGCTCAGCTTGGATACTTGCAATTCAACACCCTACGGCCGAATGAAGTGCCGTATTTGACGCCAGCTCAGATGTCGGGGATCGCGACGAATGCGGTGTTGATCTCGATCCCGGCGGATGCCCGCACGGCGTTGTCGGCGGATCAGGTGCGGATGTTGAAGGTTGCGAATTCGGGGATCAATGGACTGACGCCGGCACAGGTTGGTGCGTTGACGGTTGGTCAGATTCAGTCGCTCAAAGTCGCCGATTGCCCTTTGTTGCAGCCAGGACAGATCGCCTCGCTAACAACGGCTCAAGTGGGGACAATCAATACCGAAAAACTTTTACGCGCGATTCCAGCGGGTATTCGCGCAGAACTGACTTCGACGCAGATTCAGGCGCTGCCGGTGAAGATCACGGGCTTGGCGTTGCTCACCGATTCGCAGGTCGAGGCGTTGACGGTCGCACAGATTCAGTTGTTGGCCGCGAAAGATGTCGCTCAGTTGATGCCGTGGCAGACCGCGTCGTTGAAGCCCGCACAGTTGGCAGCGTATGCCGGGACGACTGAAAACGCCGCAGCTTTGGCAACAAAGCCGGTTGGCGGCAAGACGGTCGGGCAGATCCGGGGGATGAAATATTGGGACTTCGATGAGCTGTCGCCGGAGCAAGTGCCGTATTTGTCGACAGCTCAGATTGCAAGTATATCCGGCGACTGGGCGTTTGAGCAGTTGTCGGATGCGGCGCGCGGGGCACTCACACCGGGGCAACTCAAGGCGTTGATGGTTGGTAGCGTGGGACTCGACGGACTGACGCCATCGCAAATCGGCAATTTGAGTCCGTTCCAAATTCAAGCGTTGAGTTACTGGTCGTTCCCGGATTTGCCGATGTCGCAGGTGACAAAGCTAAGCGGCGATCAATTGGCGACGGTCACGAGCGGCTGGTGGTTTGAACAAATCCCGGCAGCAGTGCGTGCGACGTTGACGCCGGCTCAGGTGAAGGCACTCGTCGTGCGCGAGATCGGACTCGACGGTTTGACGGCAACGCAAATTGGGCAGTTGAACCCCAATCAAATCCGCTCCTTGCAGTATTGGGACTTCCATTTACTCGGCAAAGGCCAGACGCCGCAACTCAGCTCGGCTCAGATGACGACGATCCCGAACGAATGGTGGTTTGGTCGCTGGTCGGCGGAGGCTCGCGGGGCGTTGAAAGCCGCACAGGTGCAAGGGCTGAACGTGGCGGAAGTCGGCATCTCACTGCTGACGGTCGCGCAGGTCAAACAATTGAGTACAGCTCAAATTCAACAATTGACCTACGACCAATTCCAATCGCTCAACAAAACGCAAACGCCTTTGCTGACCGTTGGACAGATCGCGACGATCCCAAATGGTTGGTGGTTTGAACGGATGTCGGTACCGGCTCGCGCAGCATTAACGACGACTCAGGTGCAGGCGCTCAACGTGGTCGAGATCGGGCTTGGCGGACTGACAGTCGCTCAGCGAGGCATGTTGACCCAAGCTCAAGTGCAGTCGTTGGGGCAAGACGATTTCCGGTACCTGACTGCTTCGCAAACGCCTTGGCTGACGACGACGCAAATGGCGACGATCGACAGCGGTTGGTGGTTCGATCAAATTCCTGCGGCGGCTCGAGCGGTCTTCAGTGGCGATCAGGTGCGCGCGTTGGATATTGAAGATGTCGGGATCGGGGGGTTGACCGATTCGCAGATCGACGCGCTGTTACCGGAGCAGATTCAGGAAGTTTGGACTTGGCAGTTCCACGAGATTACGCCACGACAGGCTCCGAATATGTCGCTGGCTCAACTAGCCAGCCTCGAAAACTCGTGGACGTTTAACGCCATGCGCGATGACTCGCGAGCCGCGCTGACTCAGCCGCAAATTCAGGCGTTGCCGATCAACATGGTCGGGATCGCCGCGCTGACCGATCCGCAAATTGATTGGCTGACGCTCGATCAAATTCAAGACGTGACCTACGACGAATTCGATGACCTGCATCTCTCGCAAATCGACGACCTCACGACTGATCAGATCGCGTCGATTGCCAGTTGCTGGTGGTTTGAAGCGATCCCCGAAGACGTGAGAGCAGGGCTGACGGTGACTCAGGTTCAGGCGCTCAATACAGCAAACGTCTCGGTCGATCATCTGACTTCGACGCAACGTGATGTGTTGACCGTCGTTCAAATTCAGGCGATCAACGATGCGTGGACTTTCCAATTCTTGAATCCCGAGCAAGTCACGCACTTGACGACCGACCAAATGACGCTGTTCAACAACGAATGGGAATTCCATCAAATGAGCGACGCGGCGCAGGCGGCGCTGTCTCGCGAACAGATGCTGGCGATGCCCGAATCGGTCATGGCTGCGATGCTCGATCTCGATGCGGGGATGTTCTCGCCGAGTGGCGCGGCGGTCGAAGAGGAACACGATCACGATCACGACACTCCCGCACCGACGCCGACGCCGACAACTGGGCCGCACCCGGATGATCCGGCGAAGCGAGACGAGCATCTCGCGCTGTTCTCGCTCGTGCCGCGCGAAGCCGCGACGTTTGTCACGATCGCCAGCGGAAATTGGAACAATCCGGCTGTTTGGAAAGATGGCGTTGTTCCGATCGGTGGCGCTCAAGTCCTCGTTTCGGCTGGCAACACTGTGACATTCAACGTCGTACAGACGAACGCCTTGAAATGGGTTCGCGTGGATGGGACGCTGACGTTCGCCACAAATCTCGACACGCAACTGCTGGTCGATACGGTCGTCGTCGATCCGGCTGGGGCATTGATCATTGGCACGGATGAGGCCCCGATTCAAAGCGGTGTGGCGGCACGCATTGTCATCGCCGACAACGGCAAAGCCATCGACAAAACATGGGATCCGCTGCAACTCAGCCGAGGCGTGATCTCGCACGGCACAACCGAGATGCAGGGAGAAACGGTCACGCCGTTCGTGTCGCTCAACGGCGTGCGACGCGGCGCAACACAACTCACTCTCGACAGCGTTCCGACCAATTGGCGAATCGGTGATCGACTAGTCCTGACTGGCACGACGAGCGACATCTCCGCCAAGCAAGATGAGGAACTGAAGCTGGTCGCGATCAACGGCAACGTCGTGACGATCGACAACAACGACACGCTCGCCGGCAATCAGGGACTCGATTTCAATCACACGCCGCCGGAGCGATACAACGGACTCGGCCTGAAGGTGTATCTGTCAGACATGAACCGCAACGTCGTGATCATGTCGCAGAATCCGATCACCGAACGTCGCGGGCATGTGATGTTCATGCACAGCCCGAAGGTGGAAGTGGACAACGTCGGCTTCTACGGACTGGGCCGCACGGACAAACGGAATCCGATCAACGACCCGGTCTTTGACGCCGCTGGCCACTTGCTGCCGACGACCGGCCTCAACGTGCGCGGCCGATACGCCGTGCATTTTCACCGGCAAGGAGCTGACGGAACAAAGACACCGGCCGAGATCAGCGGTAGCGTGGTCGTCGACAGTCCCGGCTGGGGCTTCGTCAATCACGACAGCAACGTGAACATGGTCAACAACGTGGCGTTCAACGTTCAGGGAGCCAGCTTTGTCACTGAGTTCGGCAGCGAAATCGGTTCAATGGTCGGCAACTTGTCGATCCGCAACGAAGGCTCCGGCGACGGCCTTGAAGATCGCCAGGACATCTTTGATTTCGGCCACGGCGGCAACGGTTTCTGGCTGCAAGGTGCGGGAGTCGAAGTGGTCAACAACATCGCCGCCAGCAGTGCCGAAGCGGCGTTTATCTTCTTCACGACGTCGAGCGAAGCCGATTTCGACGCCAAGAATTTGACCGATCCGAGCCTCGCCGGCGGCCACGCCACGGTTCCGGTCGGAGTCGTGCCGTTCAAACGAGTCGATGGCAACATCGCGTTCGCGGCGGAGTCGGGTCTGGAAACCTGGTTCCATTTGACTCACGTCCCCGGCGGACAGTCGTACATCGACAACTTCACAAGCTGGAACACCGACCGCGGAATGTTCAACCCGTATACCGGCCACACCACGATCCGCAACGCGAGAGTCCTGGGCCACAGCGGCTTCTGGGGGACCGGCTTCGATCGCAACAACGTCACGAACAATATGACTTATGAAAACGTCCGAGCCGATGGCTGGGAAGTCGGCATCAGCGTTCCAGTGAATCGCGCCACCGTGATCCGCGACGGCGTCTTCCACAACGTTCGCGACATTGAGGTCAACACGACCGAAGATACGACGCGCACCGTGGATATCGTCGGCGATCCGCAATTCACGTCGCTCACCGCCCAACAACTCGGCGATCGCGAGAAGTTCGACATCTACCTTGATGGCGAAATCGAATTGAAGAACCGCGACCTCGAAACGTACTTCAGCCCCGACATCGTGCGGCTTGGCACCGTGAAGTTCAACAATCACCAAGTCTATTTCGACAAACAAGCCGCCAGCTACATCGCGTTCCCAGCGAGCGACACTGCGACGCTGACCTGGCTGCCACCGGAAATCGTCGGCCAGACGAATCAACAACTGTGGGACGCCTTCGGCCTCGCCCCCGGCGGCGCAATCGCCCCCGCCGATGCTGTGCATGTGGCGGGCATCAATGGCCTCGTCGGTTCGCGAACAACGTACCTGCCGACCCTCGAACTCCGCAGCGACAAGTACACGAACCAGCCGAACAACTACACGCTCAGCTACGAAAACGCACGCGGCGACGAGATCGCCGAGCAATCTAAATCCCCGATCCGCGAAGGCTGGAACCTGTTGACTCGGCAAGTGGACGGCAACAAGCGAACATTCTTTGTCTACGGCGACACGAAAGCCCCTGAATTCATTCTCAACACGGACCGGACCGACCTCCGCGTGAATCCCCAAGGTCTGCAATTTGGCATCGTGATCTATGGGACGGTCCGAGACGACAGCTTCGGCGAGATGCACTTCCGCCGCGAATTCAAAGACCTGCAAACTCGCCCGATCCTGACCGACTCTCTCGGCAAGAAATACATCAACCTCACCTTCAACATCCATGACCTCGCCGGCAATACAACGTCTGTATCGTTGAAGGTCTATCTCGACCCCACCGTCCCCATCGTCCCTGGCACCGGCCAACGTGACCTACCACCGCGCGACGTCCCACGCACGCTCGCTGAGTTGCTGGCATACTACTACCTCACCGGAGAGCGGGCGATTTGACGTCCCCGTTCGGTAAATGTCCCGAGATCGGTCAACTCGATCGCGCATCATCGTGTGATCGCAAACTGCGCTCGCTCCGAACGTGATCGAACCGCGACACGGTCGTGCGTGACGGTGGCGCGGGTTCCGAATTGAAATTCGTCCGCAGCCGCGAGATGTAACGAGTGCGGTCCATCGCGCAGCGTGCCACACGCCGATTGCTCGGTATGCGGATGCGAAGGTTGCCGACACCTTACGGCGAGAGTTACACAGCAACGTAAGAGCTATGTGCTAGAGACCGACTTCTCTGATCCGGTCGGCAACAAGCTGTCATTGCTGAAAGAAGTCCCCACGCTGGCTACACCGTGGTACTTTGTTTCGTTGGCCTTTGTAGCCCAAAGTTTTCCGTAAAGCTTGTGGCGATGCGGTCAACAGCACGAGGGCCACGATTTCCCCGCAGATAAACTTCGCACGCGATATTCCCGCACGCTCGCCAACCTGAAATCCGCCGATTCGCTTCGAGTCCCACTGCTTGTAGCCCACCTGTGGATTTTTCCGATCGGCTGAATGTGCCGGTTGGGTTGCCAAGTCCGGGGACAATTTACGGTGCGGAGGGAGTCTGAGGGCCTTTCCGAAGAAACCGGCGCCAATTCCGGATGAGTTTGAGCACAGTCTGAAGTGGCCCACATCCGATTGTCGAATTATGACGATGAGAAGCAGGACTATTGGATGTCCACGATCAAGCACGTATTGATGTCATAGGAGTCAGTCCGATGAAAGGCCAGACTTGGTTGTCGGCATTGTTGTTTTGCCTGGTTGTCGCAACCACGCAAGCCGTTGAAGCCGGCTATTGTGGATCCTGCAGCTACAACTGCTGCCCGACTTCGTCCTGCACATCATCCGGTGACATGTGCCAAGCCTGCCAAAGCTGCACGACCTGCTACAAAACAGTCCAAGAGATCGTGTGGGATCGTTGCGAAAAAATCTGCTGCAAGACGGTCTATGACCAAGTCTGCGAACAAGTCCCGGTTTGCTGCACAAAAACCGTGCATGATACCTGCTATCGCGACGAGTGCTACACAGTTTGCAAGCCTTGTACGCAAACCTGCTGGCGAGACGAGTGCTCCACGATCCGCGTACCGTGCTATCAAACCTGCTATCGCGATGAGTGCTACACTGTGTGTATCCCCTGCACCCAAACGTGTTGGCGTGACGAGTGCTACACCGTCTGCAAACCGTGCTATCAGACTTGCTACCGCGACGTCTGCTACACCGTCTGCCGACCGGTGACTCAAACCTGCTACCGCGACGAATGCTACACCACTTACAAGATGGAGTCGCAAACGTGCTACAAGGACGTCTGCTATACAGTTTGTAAGCCCTGCACTGAAACCAAGTGGGTGGAAGTCTGCTGCGGCGAATGGAAGACGGTTCAAGAATGCGTCCCTGGCCCGGTCATCGAACAATGTGTTCCTGATTCGTGCTGTACGGGTGGAGGCGAATCTGGTTGCTGCAACGCACAACCCGGTTGTTGCAAGACTGTCAAAGTACAATGCCCGCCGACCGTCTGCTGCCGCAAAGTCTGGTGCCCGAAAGTCGTTCGACAGCCGGTCTGCTGCACTCGCTGGGTGCCGGAAGTCCGTACCTGTCGCGTACCGTACATGACCTGCCACCGCGTTCCAGTAACGTGTACTCGCCGAGTCCCCTACACGACCTGCCACATGGTTCAAGAATGCAAGACCTGTCGCGTGCCTTACCAAGTTTGCCACATGCAGTCCGAACAATGCACTCGCAAAGTTCCGTACACGACTTGCTCGATGCGACAGGAATGCCGAACTCGCAAGGTGCCATATGTGACCTGCTCGTATACGGAAAAGTGCATCACCAAGAAAGTGCCGTACACGACCTGTACGATGGTCAGCGAATGCCGCACTCGCAAAGTTCCGTACACTGTCTGTCGCCAAGTGCCGTACACACGCATGGAAACGCGAACTCACTGCGTGGCTCGGCAAGTGCCGGTCAAGCAAAGTTATTGCGTCCCGCGAGTTGTCTGCAAACAAGTGCCAGTTTGCTGCCCGTGTTGTCCCGGTCCAAGCTGCCCAACCTGCACGGCCGCCGCACCGGACTGCCCAACCTGTGGCCCCGCCGCAGCTCCGCAGACAGCAATCGAAACGGCTCCCGGTCCGATATCGGACGCAAACGCGAAATAGCATGATTGCCGAAAATGAGCACGTCGCGAGCCGACCGAGAACCTCTCGGTCGGCTCGTGGCATTTAGATTGGGCCCAACGGGCTAACCCGACGCGTGAGCGAAGGTGAACGATTCACAATACGAACAATTCCGCGATTCGCGGAGCGTTCGCCCTCTCTTGTGCTTCGGTTAGTGTGTTCGTTCGCACTGTCAGACCAATTTAGAAATGTCACATCTTGTCCAAGATAGAAATGTCACACTGGTGCCGTTTCCGAGGGACCGATGGGCAAGTTACGTC
>JANMIF010000037.1:0-8917 GCA_031375695.1 Planctomyces sp. | reverse complement strand
AGTTGCCCGACTCGGCCTCGTTGGAGCGGACGGCGGAAGTCATGAAGCGGCTTGAGAAGATCGCTCAGGAGACCGACGGCGTCGCGCACACGATCGGCATCGCGGGGCAGTCGTTCGTGCTCAACGCGGTCAACTCCAACTTCGGGTCGATGTTCGTGATCCTCGATGAGTTCGACCATCGGCACGGGCCAGAGTTGTACTCGGAGAAAATCGGCCAGAAGATTCGGAAGCAGTGCTTCGAGGAAATCCTGGAAGCTCAGATCGCCGTCTTCGGAGCACCGCCGGTGGATGGCCTGGGGAGCGCGGGGGGCTTCAAGCTGATGGTCGAAGATTTGAAGGGAGGGGAACTCGGCGAGCTGCAGGCTCAGGCGGACAACGTTGCGGCGAAAGGGAACGAGCAACCGGGACTCGTCGGCCTCTTCAACAGCTTCCGCGCGAACACGCCGCAGCTTTGCATCGACGTGGACCGGACCAAGTGCAAGTCGATGGGCGTGCCGCTCAATGATGTCTTCACCGCCCTGTCGGTGTATCTCGGCGGGAACTACGTCAACGATTTCAATCAGTTCGGCCGGACATGGCAGGTCAACATCCAAGCCGATTCCAATTTCCGCATCCGCCCCGACGACGTGAAGTCCTTGAAGGTCCGCAACGCTCGCGGCGACATGGTCCCGCTGGGAACGCTGGCCGAGATTAAGGAGATCGGCGGCCCGGTGATGATTACGCGGTACAACACACGCACGGCGGCGTCGATCAACGGTGCCAGCCTGCCGGGTGTCAGCTCCGGCCAGGCGGTGCAACTGGTCGAAGCGGTCGCGAAGGCCGAACTCTCACCCGATCTGAAATTTGAATGGACCGAGCTGACGTACCTGCAACTGGCCGAAGGGAGCGCCGCGATCTTCGCGTTCATTGGCGCGATCATTTTGGTGTTTCAAGTGCTGGCCGCTCAGTACGAAAGTTGGTCGATGCCGCTGGCCGTGCTACTGGTCGTGCCGATGTGCCTCTTGAGCGCGGTCGCCGGCTTGTGGATGTGGAAGCTGGACATCAACATCTTCGTTCAAGTCGGTTTCATCGTACTGGTGGGCCTGGCCGCGAAGAACGCGATCCTGATCGTCGAAACCGCGCGGCATCTTAAATCCTCGGGCGAGTCCCGCTTCGACGCGGCCGTCAACGGGAGCAAAAACCGACTGCGACCGATTATTATGACCTCGTTGGCGTTCATCCTGGGCGTTGTCCCGCTGGTGGTCGCGCACGGAGCTGGCTTCGAAATGCGCCGCACGCTCGGTGTCGCGGTCTTCTTTGGAATGCTGGGAGTTACCAGCTTCGGCATCTTCCTAACGCCGGTGTTTTATTACGTCATTGATTGGCTGGCGGATCGGGGTGGAAGTGCCCAAGGTCAGCCAACAACTTCCTCGGCCATGGCGAACGAACCGGTGAAGGTCAAGTGACATGGATCACCCGAGTCTTACGGGCACCGTTTCGGTCGCGTGGCGTCGCCATGTGTGGCTCCGGCCGTTGCTGACGCTGGTGGTGCTGGCAACTGTCGGTTGGCTGATGCGGGCGAAGGTCGAAACGACGCTGAAGGCGAATCTTCGATCGGTCTTGTTGACGACGTTGCAGACGGAGCAGGAAGCGTTGCGGTTGTGGTTGCGCACTCAGCGGAATCAGGCGGAATCGGCGGCGATGAACCAACAGATCGCGGCGGCGATTCGCTCGTTGATCGCGAATGTTTCACCCCAAGCGACATCGCTCGACCTGCTCAACCTGCCGCAGACTTCCGAACTGCGGCGTGAGCTTGACCCGGTTCTCGCGGCTCAACAGTACAACGGTTTTGTGCTGGTCGAACCGAGTGGCAGGATCGTGGCGGCCTATCGCAATGAACTCGTTGGGCGAGTGCTGCCGGCCGAGCAATTGGCTTTGCTGCGAGTCACTGCGTTCGTTGGAAAGTCGGTACTGCTGCCGCCGATCAAAAGCCAGGTCGTGTTACCGGATCGGCACGGCGTCGAACGAGCGGGAGTGCCCACGATGTTCACTGTCGCGCCTATCTTCAGTGACACGGGCGAGGTGATCGCAGCGCTGGGCTTGCGAATTCAGCCGGACGTCGAGTTCACACGCATCCTGGCGATTGCTCGCATCGGTGAAACAGGTGAGACGTATGCGTTCGACCGTAACGGATTGATGCTGAGCAACAGCCGTTTCGACGAGCAGCTTCGCAGCTTCGGCCTGCTGCCGGAGGGAGAAGATTCGACGTTGAATGTTTCATTGCGAAATCCGGGCGTCGATCTGACGACTGGCTCGCGCCCGAGGCAACCAAGATCCGAACAGCCGCTGACGCTCGCTGCGGCCGAAGCAATCGCCGGACGAGACGGTGTGAACGTGGACGGCTTTCACGACTATCGCGGTGTGCCGGTCGTTGGGGCGTGGAAGTGGCTCAACGACGAAGGCTTCGGTATCGCAACGGAGACCGATGTCAGTGAGTCTCACCAAACGCTCAACACGATCAATTACGCGTTTTGGGGTTTATTCGCTCTACTGGGGATCGCCACGTTGGCGATGCTCGGCTCGATGATGCGAGCCGACCGACTCGCCGAGCAAGCTCGACTTGCCGCCATCGAACTCAAGCGGCTTGGCCAATACACGCTCGAAGAAAAACTGGGCGAGGGAGGCATGGGGGTCGTGTATCGAGCGAGACATGCGATGTTGCATCGCCCGACCGCCGTTAAATTTCTCGATGCGGCCAAGACCAACGAGAAAGCGATCGCTCGCTTTGAACGCGAAGTGCAGCTTACCGCCCAGCTCAATCATCCGAATACGATCGCGATCTACGACTATGGTCGCACGCCGGAGGGGGTGTTTTACTACGCGATGGAGTACCTCCAGGGCATCAACCTCCAAGACCTTGTCGAACGACACGGACCACAACCAGAAGGGCGAGTCATCTACATTCTGAAGCAAGTTTGTGGTTCACTCGCCGAGGCTCATGTCACGGGCTTGATTCATCGTGACGTGAAGCCGGCGAATATTTTGATCAACGCGCGCGGCGGACTGTTCGACTTCGTCAAGCTGCTGGACTTCGGATTGGTCAAGGTGGCGGAGAATTCGAATTCGGCGTTCGTCACCAAAGGCGGCGGAGTCGTCGGCACGCCTCTGTACATGTCGCCGGAAGCCTGCAAGTCACCGGAAAGCGTCGATGCTCGCAGTGATTTGTACGCCGTCGGAGCGGTCGGCTATTTCTTGCTGACCGGCACTCCGCTGTTCTTCGGTGACAGTGTGCTCGACATCCTCAACCATCAAGCCAAGACGTCGCCCGAACCCCCGTCCAAACGGGGTGGGCAACCAGTGTCGCCCGAGATGGAACACTTGCTGATGCGTTGCCTGTCGAAATCACCGACGGACCGACCGGCATCGGCTCAAGAGATCATTGCAGCACTGAATGAACTCCCAACGGCGGGCACTTGGACGGACTCTGATGCCCGCGAATGGTGGAAACGCTACTTGCCGAACCTGTCCAGCACTTCCCCACTGAAAACTGCGAGTTACGCGGAACTTGCAGCGACAGTCGTGGTCGATCAAGGGGTCGTTGAACCCTGATACCGTGGCGGAAGCGGTCTTTGTCTGCTTAAAAAGCACCAACATCAAGTGCTGCCGATGCTGGCAGCGTCCGCCGCGGCCATATCGACCACGAATCAAACAATTCACTTCCATTCGGAGCTTAACACCATGACGTCTCGTGCTTTGACTGCGACTGTGCTGTTCCTGTTCGGGGCGACGACAGCATCGTTCGCGGCCGACGAGTTGATCCAACGCATTCCCGCAGGCGCAAATGCGCTGATGGTGATCGATGTCTCGGCGCTGACATCGGCTCCGCTAGCGCAGTCGCAGGGCTGGGCAAAGAAGCACGAGGCGGCGTTCGTTGATCGACCAATGATGTTGCCACCGGAAGCGACTCGCATTGCTATTGGCTCGCAGCTCAACTTCGCGAACGAGATGAACGTCGAATGGCAGGTCGCCGCGATGAATTTGGTGGAGCCGCTGTCGCTCCGTTCGATCGCGCGAGCCGAAGGGGGCTACCTCGACACCATCGCCAAATCCGAGTGCGTTTGGGTTCCGAGCGACGCTTATTTCGTGTCGCTGGAGCCGAAACAGCTCGGCGTCGTCTACCCGGCGAATCGGCAACTTGTGTCTCGTTGGACTCAAGATCTGACGAGTGGTGTCCTTTCTAACTACCTTTCGACCGCGAATCGGCATGTGGATAAGACGAATCAAATCGTGATGGCCGTCGATCTGAAGGACGTGCCTCAGCCGCATCGCTTGCGAGAACGTTTGCAGGCGTCTCCCGCGTTGAAGTCAGTGGCTTCCAAGTTAGAAGCCATCGAGAAACTGATCCTGGGGCTACAAGGAGTGACGTTGCAGATCGCAGTTGGTCAGTCGGCGAAAGGGACGCTGAAAGTCGACTTTAGCGACAGCCCGTCAGTGCTTGGCGCGCAGGCGAAGCCGCTGCTGCTCGAAGCACTCGACAACTTCGGAGCCAGTCTGCCGGGACTCGATCAGTGGACGGCAAAGATCGACTCAAGGTCGATCGTCCTCGAAGGAACATTCTCAACCGACGCGCTGCGCCGAATTTTCAGCCTGCTGGAACTTCCCTCGACGAAATTCAGCTCGCTCAAGGACGAGATTCCCGACACTCCCAGTGCGTCGGGGACACCAAGTCCAACAGCAAAAGCGACCGCCTCGAAGGCGTATTTCAAGGGAGTCTCGGTGCTGATCGAAGACCTTCGCAAAACTCTGGGTGACACACGCGACAATCACGCGGTGTGGATGGAGCGATACGGCCGCAAGGTCGATGCCATGCCGGTGCTCAACGTGGATGACGAGTTGCTGGCCTGGGGTGCTCGCGTGGGCGAGACATTCCGCGTGATGGCCCTTGCACAACGCGCCAGCGGCATCAAGGCTGGCGTGCGAAAGTCGAGCATCTACGGCAACTATCAATACGGTTATGACAGCAACGGCTACACCAACCTCCGCTCCAATCAAAGTGTCAAAGGCCAGATTGACTCCGAAGAGAATGCTCAAGCCAAAGCTGTCCGTTTTAACAACTGGAAAGAAATTGAAGACGCCACCGCCGCCATTCGCAAAGAAATGACGAAACGGTATCAAGTGGAGTTCTGAGCCATAGCGGACCCACCAGTCCGGGCTGTGCTTGGCATGCACATTGACGTGTTTAGCAGAAGCTCGGAAGATGGCTTTATTATTTTTGCGTGCGGTAAACAGTGATTGAGGTCGAGGTACACATGAGGCAAATTCTTCTTCGGACAGTATTGCTTGTTGCGGCGGTGGCGATTGTGGCGCGTCTGAGTTGGGCGCAGTGGGGGTACAATTCTGCCTCGACATTGGCAGAAGGGAACGCTCGTGGCTTGTCTGAAGTTGTCCGAGCAGAAGGGCAGCGGAATGTGATGAACGCGGAGGCGGCGAAGAATTATGAGCAAGCTCGTTCACAGTACATCCAGAATCAGTTGCAGTACACCGAGCAGTACTTCGCGGCGAAACGCATGAAGCAGGAAGACTATCGTGCCGAACAAGCTCGTAAGAACCAGAGTAAGGCGACTCCGGAAACCTTGTATCGCGCCGCGCTGGCAACGGCACCCAAGCGGTTGATGGAAAAGGAACTCGATCCAGCGACTGGCAAGATCTCCTGGCCCAAACTGTTGGCGCTGCCGCCGTATGAAAAAGATCGTGAGGAATTAGAAGCCTCTTTTACCGAACGAGCTGCCGTCGGTGAACTGGATGGTGAGCAATACCTGCATGTGCAACAAACAACGAAGCATCTACTGGCCGAGCTGAAGTCGCACATTCGCGAATACCCGTCGCAGGACTACATCCCGGCACGTGGCTTCGGGGATCGGTTGATATACGAGGCTCGATTTGCCGCGACCGCGCCGGTTGCGTCTCGGTCGGGAGCGACTCCGCCGAAGCCACCGGCTCCCAACCAATGAACGTGTCGAAAGTGTGTTGACCGAAACGAACACCTATTGCTGCCATCTCTGGGAATAAGACTGTGAACCGATTTTTGACCTGCCTGATTGGTTTAACCTCCGTCGTCGTGGCCGTGACCGCCTGCGCTCAAGACGAGCGAGTGGGAGCACTACGAAAAGCTCTGCAAAGCACGCAACCGGGAGCACGCATTAAAGCGGCTCGCGAATTGGGCGAGCTTGAAGCGAAGGGCGCGGCCGGAGTTCCCGACTTGGTCGCCGCGTTATCGGCCAAGGAAGTGACGTTGCGCGTCGCGGCCATTCGAGCCTTAGGACGGATCGGCCTCGCCGCCACGGAAGCAGCTCCCGCATTGGTCAAAGCGGTTGGAGATGCGAATCCACTGGTTCGCCGTGCGGCTATTGAAGCGTTGCCTCGCTTGCAAGCGTCGCGAGATATCACGTTGCCATTGTTCGTCAAGATGTTGGAAGAAGCCGAACCGGCGATTGCCATCGGAGTTGTCGCCAGCTTGGCCGAACAGGGGGAAGCCGCCGTCCCGCCAATGATCAACGCGCTTAAGAACGAGCGAGCCTGCTACTGGGCTTGTCTGGTGCTGGGCGAGATGGGTGAGAAGGCTCAGCTCGCCGTGCCGAATCTTGTCGAAGTGTTGCAGCACAAGGATCAGCATTGCCGGATGCAGGCGCTCGATGCGCTCGGAAAAATCGGTCCCGCATCGAAATCCGGCACCGAGGCGATTCTGAAAACCGTGCAATCGGACGAGTTCGTCGGCGTGCGCTACGCGGGACTGCATGCGCTGGGACACATCCGCGATCCGAAGTCGGTGCCGGTGCTGAAGACGATGCTCGGTCATCAAGACGGGCTGACTCGAATTCTGGCGGCGTGGGCCTTGTTGCAAATCGAAGGTGAGAACTCCGCGAATGCCAACACGGCGACGCAGGTGCTGCTCGACGCGGTCCAGTCGAAGGAGGCAAACATCCGCGTGGCAGCGGTGAAGGCGATCATCGAAACGAACATCCCACCCGAACGGACCCAACCGGTGTTGATCGAAGCCTTGAAGCAAGGCGATGACGAGTTTGTCGCCAGTGTGATTAAGGCCGTGGCATCGATGGGCGAGACGGCAACTCCGCGAGTCATTCGGGGGCTGAAAAGCCCCGAACTTCGCCACCATGCGATCCGAGTGGTTATCGAGATGGGACCGGCGGCAAAAGGAGCGGTTACGACGCTGATCGAGTTGCTCTCGGCCGACGATGTCGAACTCCGTCGCGAAGTACAGTTCGCTCTCGGCTCAATCGGACCCGAGGCGGCGGTGGGCGTTCCGGCTCTCATTAAATCGCTCTCGGACAAGCGGCCCGAAGTTCGCAACAGCGCGGCGTATGCTTTGGGGAAAATCGGCCCCGCCGCCAAAACGGCGTTGCCGGAATTGCGAAAGTACTTCTCAAGCGACGATTCGTTCTTCCAGCTTGCGTGCATTTGGTCGTCGCTCAACATCCAACCGGGCGATGCGGAGTTGACGAAGCTGGCTGTCCCCCTGTTGACAAAGGCACTCGGCGATGAACGCGAACTCGTTCGCGCCGAAGTCGCCGCCTCGCTGGGAGAACTCGGCGAATCCGCGAATTCCGCGTTGCCGAAGCTGCGCAGTATGGCGAGCAGCGATCACAGCTTGCTGGTGCGCGGAGCCGCGTCGGAGGCCGTCAAGAAGTTGGAATAGCTGCCACACGAGAATGAATGCGATGTTGCGATACCGCAGCCGACGCTGCTTGCGTCGGTGCGGACGCTAGCAGCGTCCACCACGAATTGGATTTCGGTTTTCCGTGGGCGATGCCTATCATGGCCGCATGACGACTGAGACCACATCGGCAACCGACGTCGCTGAATTCATTGCTCGCTGGCACGCATCGGCCGCTGCTGAACGAGCGAACTACCAACTCTTTCTGACTCAGCTTTGCGACGTGCTCGGCGTGCCGCAGCCAGAACCGTCGAAGCCGAAGGTTGAGGACAACGCTTACGTTTTCGAGCGGGATGTGACGTTTCAGAATCTCGACGGCACGACGAGCAGCGGACGGATTGATCTCTACAAGCGTGGTTGCTTCGTGCTGGAGGCCAAGCAAGGGAGCGAGCAAAAGACGGATGTCGAAGATCAAGATGCGGAACTCGTCGCCGTCCCGAAGAAGCAGAAGCGTGGGACCGCCGTGCGCGGGACCAAGGGTTGGGACGATGCGATGTTCAAGGCGCGCGGGCAGGCCGAGCAATACGCTCGCGCGTTGCCGTCGGATGAAGGTTGGCCGCCATTTCTGATCGTCGTGGATGTTGGGCACACGATTGAGTTGTTTGCTGACTTCACGCGGTCGGGCAAGACGTACCTGCCGTTTCCCGATCCGGGGTCGTTTCGCATTCGCTTAGACAAGCTCGCGGATGAAGAGCAGCAGGCCAAGCTCAGAGCCGTTTGGACCGATCCGCTGTCGCTCGATCCCAGCCGGCGCAGCGCGAAGGTCACGCGCGAACTGGCCGAGCGGCTCGCGCGTCTGGCGAAGTCGCTGGAAGGGATGAAGGACGTCGTGGCCGTGGCCGACGCTGCCAGCGTCGGTTCGGATGCTGGCAGCATCCGCCACGGGCAGCCGCTTGATCCGGCTCGCGTCGCTCAGTTTTTGATGCGGTGCCTGTTCACGATGTTTGCCGAGGATGTGGACTTGCTGCCGCGCGGCAGTTTCACCGAGCTGCTGAAAAGTCTGCGGTCGGACATCGCCACGCTGCCGCAGATGCTGCGGTCGTTGTGGGAGTCGATGGACAAGGGCGGCTTCTCGCCGATCCTGCGCAAGAAACTACGTTGGTTCAACGGCGGGCTGTTCGAGGACTGCGAGGCACTGCCGCTGCGAGAGGCTCAGCTTGACCTGCTGATCGAAGCCAGCCAGGCGAATTGGCGTGACGTCGAGCC
>JANMIF010000574.1:0-15253 GCA_031375695.1 Planctomyces sp. | reverse complement strand
TCCTTACTTGGAAGTCCTCAAGGATTTTCGCGACGACTTCACGGTGATCTCCGGGCTGTCGCATCCGGACGTCGGACCCAGCCACGATTCCAACTACAGCTTTCTGACCGCCGCTCCGCATCCGGAGCAACGGGCCGGATTCCGCAACAGCATTTCGCTGGATCAGTTCGCGGCCGAACATCTGCACGGCGAGACGCGATTTGCCGCCCTGCCGCTGTCGTGCGAGGGGTTTGGTTTGTCGTGGACTCGCAGCGGGGCGTCGGTGCCGACGGAGAGCTGGCCGTCGAGCGTGTTCGCCAAACTGTTTCTGGAGGGGCGGCCGGACGAGGTCCAGGCTCAGGCTCGGCGATTAGAAGATGGTCAGAGCGTGCTCGACGCGGTTCGTGATCAGGCGAAGCGGCTGCAAACGAACGTCGGCGTCGGCGACCGCGAAAAGCTCGACGAGTATTTCACCAGCGTCCGCGAATTGGAGCAGCGTTTGACTCAGTCCGCGGCCTGGGCCAAGAAGCCCAAGCCCAAGGTCGATGCCAAGCAACCCAAGGACAACACCACCAGCACCGACCTGATTGGCAAGTCTCGGCTGTGGTTCGACCTGATTCACCTGGCGCTGCAAACCGACTCCAGCCGGCTGGTCACGCTGCAACTGATCGGGACCAGCGGCGTGCCGCCGATTCAAGGGGTGAGCCAGGGCCATCACGATCTGTCGCATCACGGCAAAGACCCAGTGAAGATCGCCCAACTCAAGATCCTCGAACTGGAGAAGATGAAGACGCTCCGTGACTTCCTGACTCAGTTGAAGCAAACGCAGGAAGACGGGGACAGTCTGCTCGACCGGACGATGGTCTTCTTCAGCAGCAACCTGGCCGACGCCAGCAAGCACAGCGTCAAGAACATGCCGGTGCTCCTGGCCGGCGGCGGCTTCAAGCACGGCCAACATCTGGCCTTCGACGAAAACAAGAATCCGCCGCTGAGCAATCTCTTCGTGAGCATGCTCCAGCGGATGGAGATCGAAGCCGACAAGTTCGGCTCCAGCACCGGCACGCTCACGGGGCTGGAAATGGCCGGTTGACATTAGGCATCTTCGCGGCGGCAGCGTTGTTAATACCGATCGTAAAGACCTCCACGGTTTCTCATCCTTCGCTTCAGGAAATAGCTGCGGTTGTTTGTCTTCGCCTGTGTCGATGATCGCGACAAGTTCGTCCAGCCCCCGTCTCCGCGAATGTGTGGGGCTTCCACGCTGCACAACATAGCCACGCGGTATTACTGAATCCCCTCATGATTGGAATGCCCAATCGGGCGCACGACGCACTTTGCGAATTGTGTTTAGGCGGCGGCTTGGGGTTGGCGGTCGTAGATTCGGGTGCCGGTGGCTTGGCGAGCTCGGTGGATCCAGAACAGGTCGAGCGGATCGGTGTCGGAGAGTTGGTCGGCTCGCAGTTGTAGCAGGGCTTCGCCGCCGGAGGCGGACCAGAATTTCTCGCTCCCTTTCACGCGCTGGTTGATTTGTTTGACGGTGGATTCGACCGGACTGGAGGTGATCGGCAGGCCGGCTTGGCGGTAGGCGGGGTAGTTCATTCGTGACTGTTGGTTGGTCAGATAGGTCAGCGCGTCGGCCACGATTTGTCGCGGGTCAGTCTCGGACGCATCGGACGGAAGCGGACCCAGTTCGACGGCGCGGGCGGCAACTTCGGCGATCACTTTCAGTACCTCGCCTTGCCACACCCAGGTGATCCAACGCCGGAAGATCGGCCCGCCAGCTTCACGCGCACGGTCCGCCATCGCTGCCGCGAACACATACGTCAGCGCGTGGATGAAGTCCAGAATCGGGATGTATTCCTGGTGTTTGAATTCCCGTTGCCAAATGCCCCAGTTGGTGGAACTGCCATCGCCGATGAAGACTTTCACGAGCGCCCCCGCAAAGCCCAGCGACCAGGTGCGCGCGGCCAGTTGTTTGCCGAAGGTCGTGCTGTCGGCCAGCGACGCCACGACCTCGCGGCTCTCGATCACCGGCGGTTCCATCACGATCGCGGCCCGCGCCAGCGCGACCGCGTCGGGTGGCGCGGTCACCGACTGGGCCAGCCGCGCGGGACTCGCGGAGGGCGCCACGGAGGTCGCGGAGTGCGGTGCCTGAGCCGCCGTGTTCAACGTCTGAGCCGCTTCCGAAGTCAGCGCGGCGAGACTTGCATCCCGCTTCGCGAACGGGGTTCCTTTCGGCACGCGGGACTTGATTTCACGAGTCACTTTCTCCATTTGCACCAGGTCCAGGAACTGGTCCGGGATCTGCGGACAGGGATCGCTGGGGTGCGGATTCGGCTTCAGTTCCATCAGCGCGCCCACCTTGTCCTCACACCAGTTGGTCTTGGCCGTCTCGGGCAAATCGCCGCGTTGCATTCGTCCCCCATCCGAGCCGATGGCGACCACGTCCGGAGCCTTGATGCCTTTCGGGGCGGCCAACTTCGCGACCAGCGGCAACGCCTCCCACTCGGCGATCGACAGCTCCCGCTGAGCCACTCGCTCACGCCCGATCCGCTCCGTGAGCCGTTCCACACGCTTGGTGGTCAGCTCGACTTCCAACGTCTCGGCCACGCTGTCCCGCGCCGACTCGAACGACACCAGCTTGGTCGCCAAATGCACGGTCTTGCGCATCACCGCTGGCGACAAATCTTCGTCAACGTTCAAGCCCAAGGCTTGGGTCTGAGGGAAAAAAAGCCTTCCGTGATTGCGGAAGGTAGGCCTTCGGTTCGTTCCATTGGACCGCGCCCGATTCGGTTTCGAGCGTCCGTTCTTCCGTGCCAATCCGCAACGCGGTCTCCCCCGACGACAAGGTCAGCGCCGCGTCGGGCAGGTGTTCCGTTTGCTGCTCGTTGACCTGCTGCATCACCAGCCGGATGAACTCGTGCCCGACTTCCTTGGCGTCGCACTCGATTTCGGCGAACGACGTTCCCCATTCCGGACACCGTTGCTCGCCATACACCCACTCGCGCGCCTGTCGAGCCGCTTCCACCAACCGCAGCCGAACTTCCGGCGTCAATTTCGTCTTCCCATCCGTTCGTGTCGCCATCCCTGGACCTCCCCAAAAAAGCCACGCCCCGAAACCGACTCCGTCGATTTCCTCCCAACGTCTTCTAACCCAACACACAGCTCGCGCAAAGTGCGTCGTGCGCCCTGCCCAATCGTCATCCCGTTGATTACGGCGTTGACAGACCTTTGTGGCGGACTAGAATCCCTCATCACCGCTCACCCCACCTGCTCTTGCCGCGGGCGGACCGAGTGGACATCCAGCCTGAACGACAATTTCCGCACGGCTCACTGGGATGTTCGCCCTGGCGTTCGCTTGACCTCGATCCCGCGATCCGCACCCCAGCCAGCCCGTACCGACTTGTCGGACTCGATTGGATGTGGCTTTTTTGCCGACGTCAATTTTCGGAGACTCATGATGTTGCTGGCGTTTGTCGGTTCGCCGATTCAACTGCTGATCGTTTTGGTCATCATCCTGCTGCTGTTTGGCCGCCGGCTGCCAGACGCGATGCGGTCCTTGGGCAGGAGCATGACCGAGTTCAAAAAAGGGATCAACGACAATGATGGCGACCCACCGGCCAATCCGTCTTAGCGATTTGCGGTGTGGCACCCTTGAATAAACAGGAGACATTCTAATGTTTGGTATCAATCAATTCGAACTGATCATCGTGTTGGTCGTGGGCCTGCTGCTGTTTGGCAAACGACTTCCGGAGGTGGCCCGCAGCTTGGGCAAGGGAATCACCGAGTTTAAGAACGGAATGCGCGGCATCGAAGACGAAGTCAAAACAGCGAGCTCCGCTTCGGCCTCGCGGCCCAGCAGTCGTCCCGAAATGGAAGACCGGCCGGCGGAAGTCACCGCCCCAAAATTTGAGCCGCCGAAGTTCGAGCCGACGGAAACCAACTCCGCCTCGTGAAACGGGGACGAATCAACGAGCACGCTTGCGCAGGATCAACACGACGTCTTGAGTGGTCGGGCCGATCTCGACAGGCTGGTTGAGGTCGTACGCGAAATCGTAGGTCGCTACGTGCTCCAATTCGGGAACTCGCGACAGAAGGTCGAGCATTTGTACTGCGGTGTAGGTCCGATAGTGCATCTCATCTTCGATCTGAAAATGCTTGGTCGGCATCCAGATGTCGAGCGTCATGCCGAGAGATTCCATGCGGCCTTTGCGATCGACTCGTTTGGACCACATCCGCGAGTTGATTTGCACATGACCGCGCCGAGCGGTCCAACTCTCTTCTTCATCGCGCGGGCCTTTGGTCGGCAGCAAGTGCAGGCCGAGCGCGTAAATCCCACCGAGAGCCAGGGCCGCCGCCATGCACTTCAAATGCGCTTCGGCGGTCGCTTCGGTTGGCAAGTGACGAAACGTGTTAATCGTGTTGAACGCCGCATCGACCGGACGCTTCAAACGGAAATCCGACATATCACCGACCGAGGCGCTCGCGGGATAGCCGTGCTTCCGTAATCGAGCGTTGCAATATTCGACCGCTTTGGCGTTGAGATCATTCCCCGACACCTTGAGTCCCGCCTTCGCGAACTGATACAGCAGCCGCCCCGTCCCGCAAGCCGGCTCAAAGACCGAACGGATTTTCCGTGTCGCGTGCTTTTCAAAACAGGCTCGCAGGAAATGAAACTCCGCGCGCCAGTCGGAGCCGAACAGCAGTTCGTAATACTGCGGAAAGTCGTAGATGCTGGCTTGAATCGTGTCGGGCATGATTAGCCGGAACGCGCTAGCGTCCGGTTCCGTTGGAAGAGGCACAAACCGGACGTTCCGGCTGATTTCAGGCAATGAGGCAGGCGAGCTGCCTACGTTTAGCGAAAACGTGACGAAGAGTATCCGACCCGTTTCGATGTTCCCAGGATCGCTGACACCTTTTCGGCTGGCTGGATTGGCGAGTCGGAATTTCCGGACGTATCATCCCGATGTCCGTGTGGCTCACACCGGTCGAGTCACACAGTTTTGAAATTCTCAGCCAGGAGTTTGCTGCCATGTTGATTCGAGCGTTTCTTTCCGCAACCGTGATGTTGTTCTGCTTCGGTGCCTTAAGAATCGAAACGCTGTCCGCAGCGGATGCGAAAAGCAAAATCCTGTTCCTGACCGAGAGCAAGGGCTTCAAGCACGGCTCGGTCAATCGCGACGTGAAGGACGGTGCCAAGAAAGACCTCTCACCGTCGGAAGTCGCGATGACTCAGCTTGGTCAGCAGACCGGGCTGTTCACTGTGCATTGCACTCAGGACACGAAGGCCGACTTCACGAAAGAGAACTTGAAGAACTACGACATCGTCATGTTCTACACGACCGGCGAGCTGCCCATTTCCGATGCCGACCGCGATTACTTCATGAACGACTGGCTGAAGCAAAAGGGTCACGGCTGGATCGGCTTCCATTCCGCCGCTGACACTTTTCGCACGAACAATCCGGCACACAAGTGGTACTGGGATTTATGCGGCGCGACATTCAAAGGACATCCGTGGAACGCGGGCGAACTTGTCACGATCACTGTACATGACACCGCTCATTCCGCGATGAAGTCTTTCGGAGATGAATTCCAGATCAAGGACGAAATCTACTGGTACGACCACTGGGTGCCGGAAAACGTCCACGTTTTGATGAGCCTCAACCTGGAGAAGTGCAAAACGAAAGGCGAGATGAAAGACGGAGTCGTCGTCAAAGCCGAGCATGTTCCGGTCGCGTGGTGCCGATCGTGGGGTGAAGGCAAAATCTTCTTCAACAATCTCGGCCACAACGAAGCGACCTGGGCCGACAAGCGCTTCCTCGATTCGACCGAAGCCGCCATTCGCTGGATCCGCAACGAAGTCCCCGGCGATCTGAAACCCAATCCCGAAGTCTCGAAAGCCTGGCATGAGAAGTCCCTCAAAGACGCGGGCAAATAATTCAAAACGAAACGAGGTGTTCTGTGACTCAATTGATGATCGAATTACCGGAACCGGTGGCCGAGTACGTTCAATCGCGAGTCGCTCCGTGAGCGAGTTCGTGCAGCAAGTGCTGGAAATCCATCGTGAGCGTGAATCCATTGAGCGATCGGTGCTTGACGCGGTGGAAGCGAATTGTGGCATCGCGGTCACGCCAGACTACTGGACCTCAATGCGCCAACTGGTAGCCGATCGACATCAGGCCGGCTCAATCGAAGGGTGAAGCATGTGGCCGGTGATCCAAGAACGATTTGCCGAAGACGATTTTCGAGAACTGTTATTGTTCCTCGCCGATCGAGATATCGTGGTGGCGAATCGTTTCATTGAATCGACTGAGCTGGCATTTCAGCAGCTATCGGAGAATCCAGAGACCGGATGGTTGTGAGGCATTGAATCGCAGAAGCTTCGTGACGTTCGGACTCTGGCGATACCAGGATTCCGGCCTGGTTCAAAATGCATTCGCGTAGGGTAGCAGGCAGTCGATGGCCTCCGACTGGCTCAGGATGCCATAAACCCTTTGTCTCATCGGTTTATAAACAACACTTTGCATGAAGTTAGCGAACCAAGCTGCTACCCTCCTTTGAACCACGCCAGGATTCCCCAACCATTTGATCTTTGTTCGGAAAGCGATTGATCATGTCCGTGTCCTGCGAATTCTGCACGCCTCGCGGGATATCATTCGCGAAATGGGGAATTGACCGAACGTTTTTCATCACCGAATCATCTTGCCTCGATTTTGGGATTTGACTTACCGTGTCGCTGCACTTTCTTGTGGCGATACACGAATCGCGTGTGCCAAAGGACGATCGGAGGCTGCCGAGATGCGCTGGGTGAAAACAAGTTGGCTGTGTGTGATGGCAACTGCCGTCTCGGGCTGCGCGTTGACTCACGAATTGCAGCCGCATCGATTGTGGCGTTGGAACCGAGGGCCAGGTGCCAGTTCCGATCCGTTCTTTTCGGTGAGCGATGCGTCGGTCAGAAGGTCAACTGCGAAAGCAGTGACGCCATTGCCGGCAAGTGCTTGGCGACCGACTGACGAGACCGTGACGGAATAAGAGTCAAGGCGACCTTGTGACCGTTTGGTGCAGTTTTTCAACCTGCCCGTCAGCGCCAATTAATTGGTGCAGGATGAAAACCTGCACCACTCAAGCGACAGCTTTTGCTCGCGGGAAGAATACACGTCGCGACTTGATCGACTCGGTCGGCTCGAAGCGTTTTCCGAGCGCCGCGTACTTACCGAGTCGGCCTTCGATGGCGGCGGCTCCTTCAGTGTCGCACCAGTGCAGGATGCCTCCTTTGAACGGCGGAAAGCCGATCCCCAGCAGCAGGCCCATGTCGACGTGATGTGGTTCGGCGACGATGCCCTCTTCGAGGACTCGCGTCGCTTCCAGCAGCATCGGCAGGAACAGGCGGTCGGTCAGTTCGTCGAGCGTGAACTTTCGCGAATCGGTGCGGTGCTTTTCGAGGAACGGGGCGAAATCTGGATCGGCTTCGGGCTTCCCTTTTTTGTTGAGTTTGCGGAAGCCGGAACCGCTCTTGTTTCCCAAGCGACCGGCTTTGACGAGGTCGCCCAAGATCGGCGTCGGCTTCGCGCGATCGGCGTAGGCGGTCGAGACCACTTGCCCGGCGGAGTAGGCGGTGTCGAGGCCCACGAGATCACTGAGCATGATCGGGCCCATCGGCATCCCGAACTTCGTCGCGGCTTTGTCGATGTCGTCCATCGACGCCCCTTCGGCGAGCAGCAGCACCGCCTCATTCATGTACGGCAGCAACACGCGATTCACCAAAAAACCGGGGCAGTCTTGCATCACGATCGGCGTCTTCCCGATCCGCTTCGCCAGTGCGACGATCGTCGCGACCGTTTCATCATCCGTCTTCGCACCGCGAATGACTTCGACCAGTTCCATGCGATCGACCGGATAAAAGAAGTGCATGCCGACGAATCGTTCGGGATGCGGCGCGGCCTCGGCCATGCGGGTGATCGAGATCGTTGACGTGTTGCTGCACAAGATCGCGTCGTCTCGCAACAGCGACTTCAGTTCGGAATACGCTTGCGTTTTGAGCGACTCGTTTTCGGGAATCGCTTCGACCACGACATCGGCTTCGGCAAAGACGGCCCGCGAAGTCGAAGTCGTCAGCCGTGTGAGCATGTCGGTCAGATCTTGCGGTGTCGCCCGAGAAATCTTGATCCGGCTCTCGACCACTTGGCAGGCCCGCCTCATGCCGTCGGCCAGTCGATCTTGCCCAACATCGACCATCACGGCGGGCACGCCTCGCCTCGCGTGAGCGGTCGCGATCCCCGCTCCCATCAGCCCGCTGCCGAGCACTCCGACTTGCTTCACGTCGCGCGGTTTTGCTGTCGTCGGCAGAAAGCCCGGATCACGGCCGATGGCGTTGTTCATGAAAAAGACGGAAATCAAGTTCGCGGAAATCGGCGTACCCGTCACTTCGAGCGCGACCTCTTGCTCGATCTTTAGCCCCTCGTCAAGTGGCCGGTTGATCCCCAGCTTGATCGCTTTCAATGCCGCCAACGGAGCCGGATATTGCCCCTTCGTTTTCCCTTTGATCGCCCCCTCGGCACAGGCGAAGGCGAAGTTCAACTCGTCGTCACTCAAGCCGAGCGGCTGCGAACGACGCTTGCGTTCGGCTTGCCATTCGCCATTCGCTTGCACTCGTTCGATGAGCGCGGTGCCGACTTCAATCAGCTTGTCGGCGGGGACCACATCGAAGCACAGCCCGATCCGAACGGATTTCGCCGCGTCGATCGCTTCGGCTCCACAAATGATCTCAATCGCCGCGTTGATGCCAACCACACGAGTCATCCGCTGAGTGCCGCCCCAACCGGGGATCAATCCGATCTTCGTTTCTGGCAACGCGATCTTCGTGGCCGGATTCGTCGAAGCGACCCTGTAATCCAGCGACAGGATCAGTTCGGTTCCGCCTCCCATCGAATTGCCATCGACCAGCGCGACCGTCGGAAACGGCAAGCGACTGATCCGATCAAACAACCGATGCCCGGCCCCGATCATGTGAGAAACCAGTTCACGCGGTGCGTCGATCAACGCGCCGAGTTCATTCAAATCAGCCCCGGCAATGAACTGCCCCGGCTTGCCGCTGCGAAACATTAACCCGCGCAAGTCCGTTCGTTTTTCCAGTTGCTCGACATACGACGCCAACTCCGCCAACACGGCTTGAGACAACGTGTTGACCTTTTTTTCGAGGACGTCAAACGTCAGCAGGCCGATTTGGCCAGGAAGCGTTTCCAATTGGAAGAATGACATGCGGACTCCTTTCAATGTCTTTGTAGGACGGGCGCTCTTGCCCGTCCTACGCTCGGTGACGGGCAAGAGTGCCCGTCCTACGGCTCGCCAAAATGTTTTGGATTCGGAACGTGAACTTGAATGTCTTGATCGACGACTCGCACGGCAAACGTCCCGGTGCGAGTCTTCGAGTTGGGGTTATCCAGCCAAGTGCCGGTTTTGATACAAAATCGCCAAGCATGCCAAGGACATGTCACACCACTGGCTTCCACATAACCAGTCGCGAGCGAAGCTCCCATGTGCGGGCACAGATCGTCAATGGCCGAGTACTCGCCATCGGTAAGGAACACGGCCACCATCTTTCCGTTGACACAAAATGCCCGACCTTCCCCTTCCGGAATATCGCCGACACGAGCCACGGTTTGAAAATCCGACATGCGCCGCTCACTTCATCAAAACGACCCCACCGAGTTTCGCTCGGTGGCCTGCGGGTTGTTGCAGTGCGGAGGGTAGACACCGGCCAGCAATCACTCAACGCTCTATGGCTTGCTGTCCAGGGCTGGCTAGTTTTTCCGTTCGGCTGATGCAACCGGAAGTGTTAGTGAGGGCGAGTGCTCCACAAGACTTGGAATCGCCAGCTTTGTGGAACGCTCTCCCTCGCTAACGCTTCCGGTTAATGAGATAAATCACAAACCGCGTCGCGCCACAAGGCTCGCGCAAGCCAAACGACTCAGGACGACATGACCACGCCACCAATCCCGATCAACCTGCCCGCCCCTAAATCGCTCGATCATTTGGCGAACATGTACGGCCTGCAAGTCACGCGCGTTTCGGATGTGGAGGCCGCCCAGCTCTCACCAACTCCGTGTGCTGTCTGCGGTGCGACGGCAGGGCAGCCGCTCTTTCAAATCGAACAGGTGACGGCACATGTCGTCCAATGTCCAATGTGTGGGCTGGGTTGGCTTGACCCACCACCGAACGCCGCGGAAATCGCGAGCTTTTACCCCGCGAACTATTACGGCGATGACGGCTCGAAGTTTTCTGGTGTTGTCGAGCGATTAGTGCGATGGGTGGGATCGCGTCATGCTCGGTTTCTGGCTCGGCATTTGCCCGCGAAGGCCCGAGTGTTGGATGTCGGCTGTGGACGCGGTGTGGCGTTGTGTACTCTGGCTGATCGCGGTTTGGAGTGTCACGGTTTTGAAGTCTCGCCGGAGGCCGTGCAAGGGATTGACTCGCGGATTCACGTTCGTGTCGCCCCTTCGCTCGCCGAAGCGGCTTACCTGGAAGGCTTCTTTGACAAAGTTATCCTGTGGCATGTGCTCGAACACGTTCCCAATCCACGCGAATTGATCGCCGAGATTCACCGCATCCTCAAGCCGAATGGAGAACTCATTGTCGCTGTGCCGAACTTCTCAAGCTGGCAATCGCGCTGGGCTGGCCCCGCGTGGTTTCATTTGGACCTGCCTCGGCATTTGTTTCATTTCCCGCTTCCGGCGCTACAGCGACTACTCACCGACAACCATTTCCGCTGTCTGAGCAGTCACCACTTTTCGCTGCGGCAGAATCCCTTCGGCTGGATTCAAAGTGCTTTGAACAAATTGACCAGCCTGCCGCGTAATGGTGTCTATGTGATGTTGCATCGCCATGTTTCCAACGCGGAATTGCCTTATTCCCGCAGCACTCGGTTGTGGCTACACACCCTGTACGGACTCAGCATCCCGGCTGCGCTGTCGCTGAGCGTTCTGGAAGTCTTATTCCGCCGCGGCGCGACCGTGCATGTCGTCGCGAAGAGAATTTGAAAATCACAAACTGAAGAGCGTTAGCCCTCCGTCGTCGTCGTCCGCGACTAACGCTTTCCGACTCGCCTAGCTACTTCGCCATAAATCGCCGCAGCACATTCGCCGTAATCCGTGACACGTTGTCGTCGATCGGGATGCTGCTGGGCCAGGTGATCGAGCCGACCGAGAATGTCCCGCCACCCGATTCCGTGTCGAAGATAACCATTTCGGCACCGCCGTCATCAGGGTTCAAACCTTTGGCCAACAGCCGCGTGTTCTTCGGCGAGCTGGCTGAGATTTTGTCGGTCTCGTGACCGGAGGCTCCGCCGGGACAGCGGCGATGCAGGCTCTTTTCGCCGAACGTGTCGCCGTTCTTCAGGCCGGTTCCCTCGAAGCACCAGTGAACTGAGTCGACCACTCGATACGGTGCGCCGGTCATGATGCCGCTCGGCGTGAACACAACTCCCAGCAGATTGGCTTCCGATTCGTGCTGCTTGCCCAGCCGGCTTTCGGCACCGATCCCTTCTGGCCACAGGCTGGTCATCACGCCGTTTTGAACAGTCATCGTGTTGTTGTCATGCAGCGTCACTTCGCAGTTCACGCCGTTACCGCCGAGATACATCAACCGGCCACCTTCGTGAAACACCCACTGCTTGACTCGATCGTACATCGTCTGCGTCCAGTATTCCGGGTGCGTGCTGATGATCAGCACTTTGTACTGGCTCAGATCGAGCACTCCAGCATGAAGCTGCGTCTCGGAATACAAGTCGTGAGCGAATCCCTCGCGCTCCAGCCAGCCGATCAATCGCCATTCAGCCGGAGCGATGTGACAGGCGGCTCGACCTTCGATTGGATCAGTAATCTGTTCGTCCAAAGAAATATCGTTGATCGGTTCCGGTCGCTCGAACGACAGCGGGGCGTACGAATCCCAGCCCCAGCTTTGAAACTTCGGATCGGTGTACCGAGCGATCTCTTGCCGCGAGTTCACGACCGGCACTTCAGGCAGCGTGCTGGCGTGAATGTAATTGCTGCGGCCTCCGAAATTGTTGTAGCAGTTCCAAGTGATGTTCGACGCCAGCACCGCGACCGGCGATTGCGGCGAACTGGGGGCGACGACCCACGGAAACGCAAACGCCCGGCCGCTCGCCGTTCGCGTGTGAAAGTAGTACAGCCCCGATCGCTGCGGCGCGGCGACGTACTGCTTGTGGGCCTCGCTGGCGTAACCGAACTTGTTCCACTCGGCTCCGGTCTGCGTGTAATCGCCATCGGGAGTGATTTGCATCGTCGCTCGCGGCCCGTGCTCATCGTGCCAGCCGAGGCCAGTCACGAACTCTTTGGTCCAGCCATATCGCCACAGTTCCAGATGAAACGGTTCGACCGAGTGAACTCGAAACTCGGAGTCCTCCCCCGACTGCACGCACTTCGGCCACGCATAGCCCAACAAGCCATCCGACAGCAGCCGAAACTGATGCGGCTGCGATGTCGGCAGAGTCAGCTTGACTCGCTTGCCGCCGAAGCCGGGCTTTTGCAACGTAACGATGTACTCGCCGCTTGGCAGATCGAGATGCACTGACCCGGTCGCTCGCGACCGGGTCTCCCACGACTCGCCACGAAAATTAACGAACTCCAAATTTACATCCGGTAATGCGACGTAGCGTTCGTCGCTGACATATCCGATCGGCATCGTTGATCCTTTCAAACGTGGCGCATGCGGCTCGCGTGCGATGATGTCTTGTCGTCAACCAACTTGCAAATCTCCCCGCCAGTTGACACTTGCACTTGGCGTTGCCAGTCTTCCGTCACCTTTCGTTCGGCAGTTGAATTTCGTGCGTTCCGTGCGAAGTGTTTTGTGATGCTGAATCAATTTCGCCAACTAGGAGTCAGGTCATGTTCATTGGGAGTGGCTTCGTAAGTGCGGCGGTTGAGTCTCCATTTAACTTTCTCGTCTTGGCACGCAGATTACGGGAGATCGGCAGCGTCGGCATACTTACGCGGTTTATCTCCGAGGTATCTGTGAAGTCGAAGTCTTGGAATTCCACAGCCTGCGTACTCTCACGGCAACCATGTGGATGCCCTGAAAGCATGTGTGGAACGGCTGGAGAAGAAGCTCAACGAACCGCAGGCGTAGCGGATCAATCGAACTGAGTTGACATGTCGTCGCACTCGTCAGGTGTGAGGCTTCCGCGTTCTGGCGAATCGCGGCGACCTTGTTTAGCGCGACCAGATTCCTGAACACGGCGAGCACATTATGCTGTTGGAATCAATTTCACGAATCGAACGAAGTGCTCGAAGGCTTCAAGAGATCATTTCCGTTCTGGCGAAGTACGGCTTGGCCGATTGGCTGGGGGGCCTGAAATACGAATGGCTTCAGTCACGCCTCATCAGCGTTGATGGGACCAGGCTGAACACGCTGACCCAAGAGGCGAGAATTCGGCTGGCGATCACGGAGTTAGGCACGACGTTCATTAAGCTGGGGCAGATTCTCAGTACGCGCCCGGACCTGTTGCCGGAACCGCTCGTGACCGAGCTGTGTCAGCTTCAGGCGAACACGCCGCCAGATCCGAGTGAGGTCGTGCGGCGAATCATTCAGGCCGAGTTGGGCCAGCCACCGGACGATTTGTTCGTGGAATTCGATTTCGCGCCGATTGCCTCCGCGTCGATTGGACAAGTTCATCAAGCGCGGCTCAAGTCCGGGCAGCCGGTCGCCGTGAAGATTCAACACGACGACATCGAAGACCGCATTCAGCGCGACTTGCATATCATGGCCGGTCTGGCCGAGTTGCTCGAAAAGCATGTGGCGGAACTCCGCTGCTACAAGCCTGTGGCGCTCGTTCGCCGGTTTCATCGAACGTTGATGCAGGAGTTGGATTTCACGGTCGAACGCCGCAACATCGAAGCATTCGCCAACCGGTTCGCGGATGACGAGTCGATCCATTTCCCCGCAGTCTATCCAGAATTCTGCAGCCGCCGTGTACTAACGATGGAACTGCTGGAAGGCATTCTCGGAACTGAACACGCTCGACTCGCCGACTCCGGCTGCGACCTGAATGAGTTCGCTCGGCGGGCCGCGAACATGTATGTGAAGATGATCTTTCACGATGGCGTTTATCACGCCGATCCGCATCCTGGTAATTACATGGTCATGCCGGATGGGGTTGTCGGTGTACTCGATTGCGGCATGATCGGCCGGCTGGACGAAACGCTTCGCGAGGACTTTGAGGCTCTGATTCTGTGTTTCGTCGATCAAGACGCGCGCGAACTGGCGAATCTCGTCGTGCGACTTGGCTCGGTGCCGGCGAATCTCGATTTCGACGCATTGCGAGCCGACGTCTCGGAATTCGTCAGCGAATTTGGCAATCAACCGCTCAGCGAATTCGACCTGAGTGGCGCGCTGACCGAAATGACCAGCCTCATCCGCCGTTATCGCATCGCGCTTCCGACGGAAGCCGCGCTGCTGTTGCGGACCTTGGTGATCCTGGAGGGGAGTGCGCGGCTACTTAGCCCGCAGTTCAGTCTGATTCGCGTGATTCAAAGTTATTACGAGCGAGCCGGCTTGAGCCGGTTCATGCCTCAGCGATTGTTGCGCAAAGTCCGCCGCTCCTACCGCGATTGGGACCGCCTGCTCGCCTCATTGCCCAGCGACCTATCCGACCTGTTGCGGCGTTTTCGCAATGGCTCATTAGAAATCCATCACGAACATCGCCGTTTGGAGACGACCGTAAATCACTTGGTCGTCGGCATTCTCGTGGCGGCATTGTTTCTCGGCTCCGCCAATCTGCTGAGCAATCACGCGCCTCCGCTCGTTCTCGGTGTGTCGGCGCTGGGCCTGCTGGGAATTCTGACGTCGGTTTTCCTTGGAATCAGACTGCTACGAGTCATTCACCGCGAGAACGGGGACAGCGGCACAACCTGAAGCCTCCTTGGCCAAATATTTTCGGATGACGGTTCGGGTTTTTGATTCGCCTCCGCGATCGCGTGCGTGAGCGGTTCTTTTCGCGCCCCGATCACGTTGTCCGCGTGATGGAATCGGAGCTTCCACGGCAGACTCTCGGTCTCGCTTGCGAACCTCACTCCCACGGGAACAGCGTGGCCAGCGTTTCGTCGATCAGTTCGATACCGGTGAGCACATCGCCGGAGTTCTTCAGGCCGGTTCCACCGCGAGCCGCACCGCCGTGGCCGCCGAGTCCGGTGTCGTTGCCCGCTTCGCCGTCGAGCGAATCTTTGCCCAGGCCGCCGATCAGCAGGTCATCGCCGAGGCCACC
>JANMIF010000564.1:0-2170 GCA_031375695.1 Planctomyces sp. | reverse complement strand
GTGGCGGCGGCTTTCCAAGCATCGCCGAGAGATTTGAGGCGTTCGAGGCGGGCCTGCCGAGCCGAGCGTTGCAGCTCCAAGACCATCAGCGGCGAGAGGTTTCGACGTTGATCTTCGGTGGCGATCGTTTGAGCTTGTTCGGTTTTGCTCACGACGGCTTGGTACTTTTCCGCACGCTTGCGAGCGGCGGCGAATTCGCGCAGTGCGGTGGCGACGCGATCCGTCAGATCGTTCTCGACACGACCGACTTCCTGCATCGCGGCGCAGAGTTCCGCTTCGGCAGCGCGGATGCCGCCTTGGTTTCTGTTCCACAAAGGGACCGACGCGCTCACGCCGAGGCGATAATCGTTTGAGCTGTTCTGATTCTGCCGGATGAAGCCCGTGTCGAGGGTGAGGTTCGGAATCGGCTCGGCCTTCGCTCGTTGGACCAAGAACTTGGCCTTCTCGACGCCCCACTGTGCCGTCTGGATTTCCGGGTGGACGCTGAGCACATACATCGGCGTGCTCTGAGCGTCGTAATCCGGAAACGAATAATCTCCGAGGCGGCCCGCGACTTTGGTGATCGCCAGCCGATGGATACCCAGCAGCGCGGCCAGCCGTTTGTACGCCGCCGCTTTTTCCGCCTGACTCGATTCGACGTCCGCTTCGTAACGAGCGAGTTCCGCTTCGACCGGCAACACGTCGATGTCGGCGAGTTGTTTGGCGTCGTCGCGCAGGCTGCGGACGGTCTTGGTGACATCACGGCCATAGCCGCGAATCTCGCACAGCAACCGCACTCGTTCTTGCAACGCCAGCACGTCGAAATAGGCCGTGCGGATTTCGGACAGCATCGCGTACCGCTCGGCCATCACGCCCCAACTGGCTTGTTCGACTTCCCGCTCGGCGGCGGCGCGGCTGAGCTTCAGCTTGCGGCCCATCACGATTTCCTGAGTCACCAACGGCAAACCGTTGACGCCCGAACGGCCAGTCTTGTCCCCCAGTTCATCAAACATCAGCGCGACAAACGGATTGGGATACAGCCCGGCTTGATACGCTCGCCCCCGCGCCGCCTCGACCCCAAACGTCACCTTGGCGAGTCGCGGATTCTGCTCCAGACCGAGCGACACCAAAGCCTCAAGCGTCATGCCGGGAGTGGCCGCATCTTCCGAATCGTCACACGGATCGACCGTCTCCATCCGTCGCGGCTTACCTGGAACGACAACGTCTTCTTCGTAGGGCGCGGCCGACTTCTGCGAGCTGGCGGACGCGGGAGTCACTGACGGCTTCGGCGTGGTAGCTGCGTGGGCGGCGTGCCTCACCGCGGAAGGTTGTGCGGCGGTCTCGCTGACTGTGCGACTTGGTGTCGCAGAAGCCATCGTGACCTTGGGTTTGGAACTGCGCCACAGCTTCGGCCAATCGGCTCGCACGCCGGGCGCATCGGCAAGAATCGCTAATCCAAGTGTTAGCACAAACGTCGCGAGTCGCCTCGCATGACAATGAGTTCCCATGATCGCCCCTCCCTGGGCAGCCGCGCAAGGCGGCTCATCGTTTTGTCGGATCGCCAGGCGGTGAGCTTGCGAAAAGTCTTCGCAAGCCTCACTGCCAAGCACAGCTATTCCAGATTGACACTTGTTGATTTTCGATTTTCGATTTTTGATTTTCGATTGAGGAATGCAGCCGGCGGTTCAATCGAAAATCCCCCGCTACGTTCCTTCTTTCTTTTCACCCGGAGCTTCCTCTTCGATGGCTGGCGGCTCTTTGCCTTCCTTCGCGCGATACTGAGCGGCAAACTTCTCCTGCAACTTCGGGTCGCAAATGAAGCACTGCGATTGAGCGCGTTCGTGCTTCTCGCACCAGTCACCCTTGGCCTTGAACGCGGCGGCGACTTTCGAGTTGCACATGCTGCACTCGCCTTCGGGGACGCCGTGCTCGTCACACCACCAGCCGGAGTGATCGTGACCTTTCTTGCCGTCCTTGCTGTGTTCGTCGCCGTCCTTGTGGCCGGCATGGTCATCGTGCTTGTCGGTCTGAGCGACTTGTTTCGGCGCGGGGGCCGATTCGCCGCAGCCGTTCGCCGCGAACATCAACGCCGCGAGCATGCCGCAAGCTGTCCAAAGTTTTCGTGTCGTCATCTCAAGTTCTCCTTCGTTCAAACAGGGGGTTGGGAAAAAGGGTGAGGGGCGAGTGGTGA
>JANMIF010000555.1:0-8219 GCA_031375695.1 Planctomyces sp. | reverse complement strand
AGGCATTTCGCAGGAGAAGCTGCCGCTCTACGTTGGTTTCTTTCAGTTCGTCCACAACGCCCGCAAACGCGGAAAAGCATTGCTAGAATCGCTCGTCGCCATCCTCATCGCTCCACCTCCCCGGATCGCCGGTTGAGCCTTAAAAAAAATTTCTCGCACAGTTCCGCCAATCCGGGAGCGGGCTTGCGACGGGACCAGACTTCTCCCAGTTCGGCGACGCATTGCGTGTCGATGACCGACCTCAGAACCCCGAACTGCGGCGATCGCGGAGCGGTCACGACGTCGAAGAGCCAAACAAACGGTTTTCCGGCCAGCCCAATCGCGGCCCGTCTTTCACGAGTTGCGAATCGCTTGTTCGGCGTAGGACCACTTAACCACCAAGTACCGGCCGGGACGGGCTACGCTGGTTGTTGGGTAAAGATCAGAGTTCGGTCATCGAACGCGGGTTGGTGATGGCCAAACCTTTGAGAGTTTCGACTTTGGCGATTGTAGCATCCGCACAGACCCAAGTCTGAGCCATGCCTCGATCTCGCAGGTCCAATGCCATTGCCAAGTGCAAAGCATCAAGTGATCGCAGTCGCCGTGTTGGACCGTATTTGCCAAGCAGTTTTTTCAGCCCGATCAAAGTGGCGACGCAGCACGCGGATGACGAGCAACCGGCGCGCAGAGATGTCCGCTCTCAGCCGTGCCCGCAGTGGTTTGAGGTCAGGCTCGGTGATCTCACCAGTGCGAACTTTGGAGTAGTTGAATCTTGTTCAAACCGCTGCGTCCGCTGGCACGCGTGCCGCTTTGATCGCTTCCCATTGTTCGAGGCTGTAAAGCACCTCGCGGGCTTGCGAGCCGTTGTAGTCGCCGACGATGCCATCTTCGGCCATGTAGTCCACCAGCCGAGCTGCTCGACCGTAGCCGATGCCCAGGTGGCGTTGCAGTAGCGAGACGCTGCCGCGGCCTTCACGAATGATGATTTCGACGGCCGGTTCATACATGTCGTCTTTGTCACGCGTGCCACCGCCGGAACCGCCGTCAGTTGCGAGCGCCTTCGACGCCGCTTGAGCGATCTCCGCCGAGTACTGCGGGGCCTGATCGGCGAAGTGATCGATGATCCGATTCACTTCGTTGTCGCTGACAAAGCAACCCTGCGCGCGAATCAGGTTGCTCGTTCCCGGCACCAGGAACAGCATGTCGCCGTTGCCGAGCAGCCGGTCTGCGCCGTTCTCGTCGAGCACCACGCGGCTGTCCGTGCGGCTGGCGACTTGAAATGCAATCCGCGCCGGCAGGTTCGACTTGATCAAGCCGGTGATGACATCGACCGTCGGCTTCTGCGTGGCCAGCACCAAGTGGATACCGACTGCTCGCGACTTTTGAGCCAGCCGAATGATGTGTCCTTCGACGTCTTTGCCGGAGGTCATCATCATGTCAGCCATTTCGTCGGCGATGATCACGATGTACGGCATCTGTTCTGGGATCGCGTCCGCCTCGGCACATTCCGGCGTCAACCCGCAGCGACGCAGCACTTCCTCACGCTTCATCGCATTGAAGCTGTCGAGATGCCGCACGCCGATTCGAGCCAGCAAGTCGTATCGCTCTTCCATCTTCTCGACGGCCCAAGCCAACACCGCCTCCGCCTTTTTCATGTCAGTGATGACCGGGTGCATCAAGTGCGGAATCCGCTTGTACGGCGACAGCTCAACCATCTTCGGGTCGATCATCAACATCCGCACTTGATCCGGGCTGCGAGTCATCAGGATCGACAGAATCAGCGTGTTGAGGCAAACGCTCTTACCGGTGCCGGTACGTCCGGCGATTAGCAAATGCGGCATCTTCGCCAGATCGACAACCATCGGCCGCCCGCTCACGTCCTTTCCGAGGAACAGCGGAATCCGTTTCTTTTCAATGTCGTCGGGACAGGCTTCGATCAATTCACGCAGCCGGACCATGACTTGCGTTTCGTTCGGGACTTCGACACCGACGGTGTTCTTGCCCGGAATCGGCGCAACGACTCGCACCGCCGGCACGCGCAGTCCGATCGCCAGATCGTTTTCCAAAGCCACAACTTTTTGCAGCCGCAAGCCCGCCTCCAGCGACAACTCAAACTGAGTGATCACCGGCCCGGTGTCGATCTCGCTGACCTTCACGTTCAGTCCAAATTCTCGAAACGTTTTCTCCAACGTCACCGCCGCAATCTGAGCCTTCTTCGCCAGCTCTTCGTACGGAAAGTGCGCCGCCTGTTCAAGGTGATCCAAACTCGGCAGCACATATTTTGAACCGTCCGCTTGTTGACTTCCCGCCTCAAGCTGCGCGATGACCTGCTCCCGATCCGACTTCACCGAGACCGGCGGATTGACCTTGAACGGCTGCAGGTCGTCGCTGTTGTTTAATTCCACTTCGCCACTGGATTCGGTAACAGAATCAGCGACCTTCGACAATTCGTCCGACGAAGCTGCCGTTTGCTCGACCTCTTCCAATGGATCGAACACGGTCAACTTCGCGACTTCATCGAGATTGCTCGCCATCAAGTCCACTGCCGCAGTCGCATCGGTTTCGGAAACCTCGGCGATGTGCAACGGCTTCGTCTCCAAGAGAACTTCTTCACGAACTGAGATCGATTCCCGCTGACTCATCGGAGCCGCTGGCTTCTCTGGAGCGTTGACCTTCTTCGGTGAATGGATTGTTTCTGGCCGAGTCATCTGTCCAAACGCAATCCAGTTCCACAACCAAATTGGTACAGAAAACGCCGAAAGAACGGCGTCGACCAGCAATACATCGCCCGCCAGCAACAATCCGCTCGCCGCGCAGGAACCGATCACAATCATCAGTCCAGCCTTTGAGAAAATTGGCTGCAACAAGGCGACGCCGAACGCGCCCAGATACCCGCCGCTGCCAACAATTTGCCCGCCGGCGAATCCCGGCGCGAGCATCTGCAACGAACAACAGATCGCAATCAACAACAGCGACCAGCCAAACGCCACCGCTCCCCAGCCGCGCACTTCACGCCGAGTCAACAGCCGCACATCGACCGCTAGCAGTGACAGCCACACAAAGTAGGCGCCGATTCCAATCAGCGCTCGCATCGCGAACGCCAAGTACGCCCCGACATAACCGCCCCAATTCAACGGCACTTCGCGAGCCGGATACATTTGAGTCGCCGGCGGATCGGCCGCATCCCAGCTCAACAAGCTGATGCCGAGATAGGCAATGACCCCCAACAACACGAGTGCCAACATATCATCCCGCAACCGCCGGAGATCGAGCATCGTATCCGAATTGGATTTAGATCGGGCCATTGTGAAGATCGTCCTAAATCGTTTTGAGACTAATCGCTCATCACTCGTTTAACCGCCAGCCGCAGGCATGCGCGTGACTTGGAATAACGACTTACGCCTGCGGCTTGCGGTGATTGGAACTCAGGTTGGGATTTGCGCTCGAAGAGTGCAGAGCAGTCGCAAACATCAATCGGAGTCTCAATAGACGGCAAAACCGAAAGCCCCCAGGAAGGCTAGAGATCGCGCGACAAGCCGGCTGAAACCTATCACCGATTCCCCATCTCAGGCCGATCCGCCGGTCGTCACGATGCCAGAAATCCACAACCCCGCGCAACCCGACACATCGCACCGATCGCACCAACGCGCGAAACCCTGACGGTCATGCCATTCGGATGGCTCAGACAACCGCACATTCGGAACAACCCGTTCAAATCACAAGGCGATCGGCAGCAACAACTTTACAGGCGAGCCGGTGAGCGTTAGCCCCGGACCTGCGTCACTGTCCGGGAGCTGACACTCGCCGGCTCGCTTGGGCTACGCTCGATGTGCGAACGGTTGTTCCCCGGCCGCTTCAGCGGCAAGATGAACGTGAACAACGGGGTGAGAAGCATCTCATCGCCTGCAAGATGAAAGGTGACACGATGAGCCAGACGGTTTTTCTTTCGACGGTCACCAAGGAATTAGGGCCGTTGCGGCAGCGATTTGCGGCGCTGGCTCGGCGAACACAGAAATTGCATGTCCGGCATCAGGATGACTTCGTCGAAAGCGGCGTCTTGACACTGTTGAAGCTTCAAGAAGAAATCGAAGCGTCTCACGTCGTGCTGCATGTGATTGGAGCGGAGACGGGTGCCGCGCCGCCAATTGAACAGGTCGAAAGTTTGCTGATCCGATTGCCTGATTTTGCCACGAAGTTCCCCGACGTCGTGGAACTGGCCAGGCAGCGGAAGGTCACTTACACGCAATGGGAAGCATGGCTCGGCGTGTACTACCACGACGCGTCGGGCAAGCGACTTTGCTGTTACGAGTTGTCCAGCCGATTGACCGCGGCGGAAGGCGAATCGCTTTCCGAGTCACAGCAAGCACAGCGCGATCATGCCAAACGATTGGCAGAACGAAAGTTCTACGCCAAGTCGCTGGCCGATGATCAGGCTCTTTACGATGAAATGCTGCTGACTCTGGTTGAGTTGAATCTGCTGACCAAACTGGAATCGCGTCCGCCGATCAAGCTGCCGTATCTGTCGATGGGGACGTTGTTCAAGGGCCGCGAGTCATTTCTGGATCAGATTCGTGCCAGTTTGCAGCGAGGCGTAAACGGCTCGGCGACAGCGATCACCGGCAAAGCGGTGCATGGGTTGGGTGGCGTTGGCAAGACGCGATTGGCGGTCGAATACGCTTGGCAGTCTGTGGACGAATTCTCGGCCGTCCTTTTCTTACCGGCCGATTCACCTGAAAGCCTGCGGCAGAATCTCGCGCAACTGACCGGGCCACTGGTGTTGAACCTGCCGGAACAGGTTGCGACCGAGGAAGAAGTCCGCATGGCAGCGGCGCTGCGCTGGCTCGACGAGCATCGGGGCTGGTTTTTGATCCTCGACAACGTCGATACCGAAGCGGCAGCCCAGTACGCCGAGGAGTTGCTCACCCGTTTGCACGGCGGGCAAGCGCTGATCACATCGCGGTTGGCGCGGTGGGGCGATCATGTGCAACCGTTGGAACTCGACGTGCTGCCAAAGGACGCAGCAACGAGTTTTCTGTTGGAGCGAACTCAACCTCAAAGCGGCGGCCGGGGACGCAAACGGCAGGCGAGCGATCCGACGGACGCGGAAACGCTGGCTGGCGAATTGGACGGGCTGGCCCTGGCGCTGGAACAAGCAGGAGCTTACATCGTCTCTCGGCGAATCTCGCTGGCCGAGTACCTGCAACTCTGGCGACAGCACGACGTCCAAGTGCAAACCTGGCACAACGAGCGGGAGATGAAGTACCCCCGAAGCGTTGCCGTCACATGGCAGACGACGTTCGAGCAACTTGATAACGGCGCAATCACACTTCTGAATCTGCTGGCATGGTTTGCTCCCGATCCAGTCCCGCTCTCGGTCTTCGAACGTCCGTCGGAACTTTCGGCCATTTCACAAATGGACTCAGAAGCCAACGCAGAGATCGCCGAGGCGGATGACCCCATGCGAGGCATTGAAGATTTTCGCGGGGCGTTGGTCCTGTTGGCCGATTTCAGTCTGCTCCGTTGGGACAATGATTCCAGAACAGTCGCTGTCCATCGAGTTGTCCAGGAGATTCTCCGCACCCGGCAAACGAATCCGCCGCAGACCGAGTGGGTTACGCGTTCGCTTGGCCTGCTCAGCTTGGCGGTAGCGGTTGGCCCTGCGGACGATGTGCGCACATGGCCGACTTGGGAACCGCTCCGTGCCCATATTTCGTTTGCCACTTCCGAGGCTGATCGCCTCGGAGTCGCCGAACCGACCGCATCTCTGATGAACGGACTGGGAGTCCTCCTCGCATCGAAAGCCCTACATGCGGAGGCCGAGCCGCTGATGCGCCGCGCGCTGGCCATCGACGAGCAGTCCTACGGAGCCGAGCACCCCGACGTCGCCCGCGACCTCAACAACCTGGCGCAGTTGCTCCAGGCCACGAACCGTCTGGCGGAGGCCGAGCCGCTGATGCGCCGCGCGCTGGCCATCTTCGAGCAGTCCTACGGAGTCGAGCACCCCAACGTCGCCGTCAACCTCAACAACCTGGCGCAGTTGCTCCAGGACACGAACCGTCTGGCGGAGGCCGAGCCGCTGATGCGCCGCGCGCTGGCCATCGACGAGCAGTCCTACGGAGCCGAGCACCCCAGAGTCGCCATCGACCTCAACAACCTGGCGCTGTTGCTCAAGGCCACGAACCGTCTGGCGGAGGCCGAGCCGCTGATGCGCCGCGTTGTCGAAATCTTTGAGAAGTTTCACAGAACGAACGGGCACGAGCATCCGCACATGCAGAAGGCGATTACGGGCTACGTTGGCGTGTTGCGGCAGATGAAGCGAACCCGCTCGGAGACCATTGAACGATTCAAATCAATCGGCATCGCTGCCACGCGTGTGGAAGCCGCGATGAGACCAGCTCCGAAGGTGCAGGTCCCAAAAACTCCACTGCAAGTGCCAACGACGCCGGGGCGCAATGAGCCGTGTTCGTGTGGGAGCGGGAAGAAGTACAAGAAATGTTGTGGGGTCAATTCGTAACGGCGGCGAAGACGCAAATCAGTGCAAAGTGATGAGTGAAGAGTGCAAAGTGCAAAATCCCGATGACAGGAAAGTGCCTTGTTCGCCATTTTGCACTTTGCATTCGGCACTCTTCACTTTGCGTTCCGCGACACGCATTCCGAGCGTTTTATCCGGCCATGACGGGTTCGAGGGGACGGGCGCGGTGGAGGATGAGCCATTCGGCGTTTTCGTCGAGGGCTTCTTGGCCTAGGGCGAGGAGGAATACTTGGATGTCGCGAAGTTGCTGTTGAAACTCGGCTTGCTTGGAGGTGGCCTCGGTGGCGTTGCCTGCGGCAGTGGCGGCTTGAGCTTGATTGTGGAGTTGTTGCAAGCGGACGAGGTCGCGTTGGAAGTGACGATGGGCGGAATCGAAGAGCGCGGACATCGTGCTGTATTGGTACGCAAACTCGGACAGCAAATTCTTTTCGGCCCAAGCCACGGCCAACGCACCGGACAGCAGCAGGATGCCGGACAGGATGACGCTCAGCGAGTGGCCGTCGGGGAAATTTGCGGACCAATGCGCCAATGTCGAAGAGATCCATATCACCATCAATGCCGTGGCCACTGACAGTGGTAGACGAGACAAGTAGCCCAGCAGCAATCGGCCGAAATGGCGAAGGGTCGAAACCGGAGATGTCGGGTGCGGCTCCGGCGCGGGAACGAGCCAGTCCAAGATCTGATGAACTCTGGCGTGCGGCGTTTGGGAATGTGACTCGGCATGCGCCGTTGCTGACCTTTGAATCACAACTTTGCGGATCGCTGAGACAACGACTCCGATGGCCAACAGTCCGGCAGCGATGATCGGCAGTGGGACGTGTTCTAGCCAGTCGTGTACTTCGTGAGCAACCTCGCTGAGCCACAGGAGCGCGAACGTGAAAACGCTCGATAAGGCGGCCACTGTTCCCAGCTTATGCCAGAGGTGCAGGGCGTGTTGATGCCGGCTTGCGGCTTTTTGGAAATAGCTGGCTTGCTCTTCGATCCAGCCGCATCCGACGCAACGCAAGGCTCGCAGTTGATGCTTTGGTTGGAGGGCGTCGAACTTGGTCTTCCAGAGTTCATACGGGAACGCCACCGAGCGAATTGCGCCGCGGATCCAATCGAGTTCGCTCCGTTGCCGCTGCATGTAGTTGGCTGAAACCGATTCTCCAAGCCCCGCCAGGTTCCAGGCAATTTGAACTCGCAAGCCCTCGGCGAGTGCTCGGCTGTCATGAGCTTGCTCGGCCGTGCCGCGCGATCGTTCGACGGCGAAGGCAATCAGACCCCACGTCGCCAAGATCAGCGACAATCCGCCGGCGACATTGCGGACGAATTCCAGTGACGGCGCTTCACTCGCGACCTGAGTTGAAGCCTCCTGACCGGCTACGGCTGGAGCGGTGGGTTTGTGATGTCGTTGCCAATGCGTGAAGACATGTAGAGTCGCCGCGGCAATCAGCGTCAGCGTGAACAACAACTTCAACGTGTCTTTTGTCGCCTCGCCAAGTGTCGCATTGAGGGTCTTGGCTCGACATCGCAAATCGGTGATTCGCCGCAACGGCTCGCAGAACGATGTCAGTTCGGTGTCAAATGAAGTGGACCCCAAGAGTTGGACAGTGGGAGACGCGATTTAAGAGAGAGTTGGCCGACGTGTTTTCGACCGTTTCGTCTGACGATCAGATGTTATTTGGACGCTCGCGGTGAAGACTTCGTGCGGCGTCTGGTAGTCCAA
>JANMIF010000554.1:0-21082 GCA_031375695.1 Planctomyces sp. | reverse complement strand
AGGCATTTCGCAGGAGAAGCTGCCGCTCTACGTTGGTTTCTTTCAGTTCGTCCACAACGCCCGCAAACGCGGAAAAGCATTGCTAGAATCGCTCGTCGCCATCCTCATCGCTCCACCTCCCCGGATCGCCGGTTGAGCCTTCCGCTTATGGCTACGAACCGACGGCGGATCAAGTTCGGTCTCATTCACTTCGATGCTCTGCGATCCGGCGAACGGATGCTCATTACATGGCGAGACGCCGAAGGGTTGATCACCTTTCCTTCGTTTCATACGACTTGGGCAATCTTGATGACGATTGCTTTTCGACGGAATCGGTGGTTATTGCGCGCCGAATGCCTTGCTGAACTTGGCGGTCGTTGCTTCGACCGTGACGACCGGCTGGCAGTATTTCGCAGATGTGATCAGCGGTGTCGCAGTGGCCGCCATCGCGATCACGCTCAGTAATTCGCTGGAACGGTTATGGGAGACATCGCTTCAGCCGAATTTGAACCAGCCGAACTGCGGATGAATGTCGTTCGCACTTTTTTCCAATGATTTGCGAATTTGTGAGTCACAAACGGCATTTTGTCGCTGGTTATTTCCAAAATCACACGGATATACTACCGCCGCTCGAACCGTCGGCTTGTGTGATTCAGCGGCTGGGAACTGTCTGTCTAACCCCTTCGCGGACGTGATCGAGCTTGAGACTACATCTTCATGCACACCAGCACCTTGCCGGTTGGAACCGGATCGGTTGTTGAATTCGAATCCAGCACCACCTGCCTCGAACCCGCCTCCGAGACACTGGCTCCTTTGCTTGAGCCACTCGTTCCCGTTGTCGGCGGTTCGATGGTCAGTTCCGTTGCCGAACTCAGCGTTCAAAGTTCGCCACACGACATGATCGGCGAGCAGAAGCCCCCAGCGCAGCATCCGGCTCCGAGGAGGACTCGCCGCGAGAAGGCTGTCGAGCGAGAAACACCGCGCGGAGCGGTCGCCCCGGAAATCGTGCGCAAGCCGTTCCCGAAACGAACCGCCTCGCTGATGGGTTTGCAGATCGTCGGTTGCGGCTCGTATGTGCCGGAGCAAATCGTGACGAACGCTGATCTGCGAGAGCGTTTCGGATTCGATCCCGAATGGATCGAACAGCGCACGGGAATTTTCGCGAGACGCTACGCGCGACCGGAACAAGCGACGAGCGACCTAGCGGTCGAAGCCGCCAAGCGCGCGATTGAATCGTCCGGTGTGAATCCGAGGGACATCGACTTGTTGGTCGTCGGCACGTTCACTCCCGACCACATCTGCCCCTCGACCGCGTGTCTCGTGCAAGAAAAGTTGGGACTGGACGTTCCCGCGTTCGACGTCTCGGCTGCTTGCTCGGGATTCATGTATGCCCTCACAACGGCCTCGCAATTCGTGGCTACCGGTAACAGCAAACTGGCTCTCGTAATCGGTGCTGATTGTTGCAGCCGCATCATCAATCCGTTGGACACGAAAGTGGCTCCGCTGTTCGGTGACGGTGCCGGCGCGGTGCTGGTCTCGCGCGGGTCAACTGAGCAAGGTCTGCTGTGTTATCAACTCGGTTCGGATGGCGCGGGAAGTTCGCTGCTGGAATGTCCGAGTTCGGGAACGCGTCATCCCGTCACCCAGGAAGCGATCGCGGCCGGTCGACAGTTCATGCATATGGACGGCCGCAATGTGTTCATGTGGGCGGTGCGAGTCGTCGAAGATACGATTCGCTTGATGCTCGAAAAGACCGGGCTGCGGCTGGAAGACGTGTCGCTGTTCCTGATGCATCAAGCCAACGCCCGCATCCTCGATCATGCCGTCGAGAAACTCGGCGTCCCGCGTGAAAAAGTCATGATGCAAGTGGACCGCTACGGCAACACCTCCGCCGGTTCGATCCCGCTGGTACTTGATGAAGCGCATCGCACGGGCCGCATCAAGTCTGGCGACAACGTGCTGATGTGCGGCTTCGGAGCCGGCCTGACTTGGGGCACGGCCATGTTTCGCTGGTAGCCAAAATGGTCCCGGCGAGCGGGGCGGCGTCAGCCCCCCGGTTCAATGCCGAGACCACCATCGATCCGCAATTGGCGAGAATACGAAATGCATCAAGTGCGAAAATGAGGCGCGAGCGGTCTGCCAATTCTGCGGAAGAGCGGTCTGCGAGCAACACATTCGAGAACGGCGGTTCGTAACGGGGCACACCTCATGGGCTGGTTTATGGAGCCGCAAAGACAATGCCGTCAGCGTGGACGATGCCGTGTGGTGTGGTAAGTGTCACCCGGACTACCACGGGACTGCGTATGAGATCGTGCTACTCGACGTACAGAAACTGGTTCGACGACATCAGCGCTTGGCAGAGCAGGGCGAGGGCCTGCTGATTCGGAGTCAATGTCGGCGGTGTGGCTGGTTTTGCAGCTTCAGTCGGCGGAGTAAAGTGTTGGCGTTGAGCGTTCAGGAACGCGACGGCTTCAGCCGTCGCTGGCTCATCCGCATCTCGGCCGAAGGCGAGCAACCACGCTCGACGAACTTGAGCGGTCGGATCGTCGCCAACTTCTGTAATCACACGTTGAGCGAACCGTTCGGCGAATCTGACGACGATTTCGTTGTTCATCATCAGCAGCGCTTGCGGCGCGACGGTTGAGGCACTGCGGCGATCGCAGTTTGGAGTGACGGTGGCAATGTCGAACGGCTCCATCACCCCCAGCGGCATCGAACGGCGGACTTGCACATACACGCTGCGACGAAACTGCTCCGGCGAATCTTCAAGCTTCGCGACCAAAATGCCGTTGCCGTCGCGAATCGCCTTGCCGACGATGATTTGTCCGACGTCGTCCGGGTTGACGGGACTAGCCGGGCCGAACATCGTCGCCGTGCGTACGCCGCTGACTTCGAGCAGTGCGTCGCGAATCGCTTCCGTCTCCAGCCGCTGAACGTTCATGCGTCCCAGCAGTCGGTTGTCGGGATCACGAGCTTGCAGCGATTCGGTTCGGATTGACGATTGCCGATACGCCGTCGAGTTGACGATCAGTCGATGCAGCGATTTCAAACTCCAGCCAGTCCTCAAGAATTCATCCACGAGCCAATCGAGCAATTCGGGATGCGACGGCCGTTCGCCGAGTCGTCCGAAATCGCCGGGCGATGCGACCAAGCCACGTCCGAAATGATTCATCCACACGCGATTCACGATCGCTCGTCCAACCAGCGGATTCCGGCCGTTCGTCAATTGCCGAGCCAACGCCAAACGCCGGCCAGTCGTCGGAACCTGCAGATCGTCGTCTGGGATTTCGGCCTGATCTGGCAGGATGCTCAACGGTCCCGGAGCGATCGCTTCGCGCGGTTGATTGAAGTCGCCACGAAAGAACAAATTCGTCGGCGGCTTGTGACCGGGAACTTCGGTCAAGCAGGCGATGAAGCTGTCAGCCGGACGCTTCGCACGCGAGTCAGCGTTGATCTTTTCGTACTTTTTATTGAACTCTTGCATCCGCTGTGGTTCGTACAAATACACGCTGCCGCGATCGACATTCAGGCTCGGATGATCCTTGATGATTTGCAGTTGCTCCGGCGTGCGTTTGTCGGCAGCAGCCTTGCGAGCTTCCCGCGCCAGCTCATGCCGCTCAACCGCCAGCTTGCCGACTTCTTTCTCGAAGACTTCGTTGACGATGCCATCCAGTTCCGCGACCCGTTTCTCTTCGATCTCGCGTAGCTCGAAATCGACCTTCGCCGCCAGTTCGTGTTCGGCCGGCGTCCAAATGTTGACCAATCGAGCCGGCGGATCGCGCCACGTCTTCCAATCGAGAGCCGGTTCAAACACGGCGCGGAAGCGGAAATAATCCTGCTGCGAAATCGGGTCGTACCGATGCGAGTGACACTGAGCACACCCAATCGTCAGCCCCAACAGCGACGTCGAAACAATCTTGATCGTCTCGGCGACAACATCGTTCCGCGCCACATTCTGATCGACGCCACCTTGTCCCGTGCCATCGGGAGCCATCCGCAAAAAACCGGTCGCCACCAATCGATCGGTGTCGTTGGGCGAAAGATTTTGATACGGCGGCGTCAGCAATTCGTCGCCAGCAAGCTGCTCGACCACGAACTGGTCGAACGGCTTGTCCGCGTTGAGCGACCGGATCACGTAATCGCGATATCGAAATGCCCACGGCCGCTCACGATCCGTTTCCGTGTAGCCATCGCTATCCGCATAGCCCGCGGCATCGAGCCAATGCCGACCCCACCGCTCCCCATACAGTGGCGAGGCCAACAGCTCGTCGACAAACCGTTCGTGCGCATCGGCCGAATCGTCGGCAACGAGTCGCTCGACAAATTCCGGTGACGGCGGCAAGCCCCACAAGTCCATCGTTAGCCGCCGAGCGAGAACTCGCCGATCCACTTCGGACGAAAAACTGAGTTGCTGCTTTTCCAATTCGGCCAACAAGAATCGGTCGATTGGTGTCCGCACCAAGTTCGCTCGCGTGACGTTCGGCACCGCCGAGCGGCGCACTGGCTGAAATGCCCACCATTCGCGTTCCTCTTCGGTCCAATCCGATCCCGCAACGATCGACTCCGGTTCTAGCCGAGCGGTCTTCGCCCCTTGCTCGATCCAGGCTGACAACGTTGTCTTTTCTTTGTCCGACAGCCCTTTGCCCTTCGGTGGCATCTCCCCGGCGGCGACTCGTTTCCAAATCAAACTCTCCGCCGGCTTGCCCGCGACAACCGCTGGCCCCGACTCGCCACCTTTCGAGATCCAGCGAACCAATCGCAAATCCAGCTTCGACTCGGCTTTTTCTTCTTCGCCATGACACTGAAAGCAGTGAGCCTTCAGGATCGGCCGCACATCACGCTCAAACAACACGGTTGTTGTTTCAGCCGCGATGACTCCGGTCGCGTGGCCGGCAAAACAGATCGCGATCAGATATAGAACGGTTCGCATGGTAGATAACTCGGAATGTTTTGTTGTCCGGCCGATTGCCGTGACCATGTCATCGCAGGCTATTGAACAGCCTCGCCCGTACCGGACGATCCGACATCCAGCTTTGACCATTTTCTGGCTGCCAGCTTGATTAGCCCGTCGGCAGTGACTGAGCCGTTCTCTTTGAAGGTAAGCGATTGCAGGCTCTTCATGCCGATCAGCTTGTTGATCGTCGCATCGGTGACGCCAGTCGCTCGAATCGATAACTCCTTCAAATTCGGCAGCGCGGCGATCACATCAACCGTCGCGTCCGACATCTGTGGCACAGTCCAAACATCGAGCAATTCCAGCGACTTGAGAGCCGCGAGATGTTGCAGTCCCGAGTCGCCAACCGACGTCAGTTCGTGCAGGTAAAGTCGCTTCAACTTCGGCATGTCGCTGAAGACTTCCATCGCTCGATCGTCAACATTGGGAAGGTCACGCAGCGTCAGCCGTGAGAGGTTCATCCCTTTCAGTGCCAGAACTCCTTCCGTACCGAATCCTTGGCAACGAAACACTTCCAGTTGTGTCAGTTTGCCAAGCTTGGCGAGGTGCGGCCCCGACTGGTCCGTGACGCCGAAATCCTGCATCAACAACGAATCCAGCGATTGATTGCGGCTGAGATATTCCACGCCCGAATCGGTGACCGCCGTGCTGCGGTGCTTGAACCCGATGAGTTTTGGCAAATCGGCAACGACCTCCAGCGCCATGTCCCCCGCTTCCATGTTGCCTCGCAAGTCGAGCATGCGGAGTTCCTTCAGCTTTTCCAGTCGCCGGGCACCGATGTCGTTGACCTGGTTCTGAACCAACGTCAGCCGCTGCAGCTTGCCGAGTTCGCTGACGATTTTGACCACGCCGTTGGTCATGTTTGTGTTCGACGACAAGTCCAGCTCAATGAGATTCGGAAACGACTTGACGATCATCTCGACCGTCGGGTCGTTGATCACCGTATTCGTCAGCGCCAGACTGGTCAGCCCCTTCAATCCGCTGAGCTTCGCAGCGATCTCGTCGTCCAGCGTCCGGCAGTTGAAGATCTGCAGCTTTTCGAGATCGCCGAGCTTCCCGAACAGAGCCAAGTCGTCCGCGGTCAAATTCGATCCGTCTTGAATGACAATTTCCGTCAGCAGGTCGCCAACTTTCGGCGAGTACTTTGATCGCGAGCCCAAGACGTCGAGGCGGACTTTGGCGGACTTCACGTCATCCACGTTGGCAGTCGCTTTTTTCGTGGACGCTGGCGGTGTCTTGTCCTTCGAGCCGCTCGTCGCCGGAGTCGAGCTTCCTCCCATGCCGCCGTCCGGTTGCGACTTGGGACATCCCGTCAGGCACAATGACCCCAAGATCGCACCGATCAAAATGCCTCGCGGCCACGGGAAACTCATCATGGTGTTCGTCTCGTTTTAATGTTCTCAAATTATTCCGTCACTCCCAGGATAACAAATAACGACCGACAACGGATTGGCCAAGCACATCGGATGGCGGAGGAAACGCGAACAGCCCACAGAGCGAGTCTGCGGGCTGTCGCGATGGTTCAATTGATTCGAAAGATGGCTGTGTTCAGCGCGACGAGAAATTCGTCGCGGCTAGAGTCTCAAGCCGCTTTCTTGCCCTTTGGCTTTTTGCCTTCGGCCTGTTGTTCGATCAGCTTCGCGCGTTGACCGTCGGTCAGGATGGGCTTGGCCTTCTCTAAAGCCTGCGCTTGGATTTCTGAAATCGCCAGTTCGGCGGATTCGATCTTCCGTTGCTGGCCCTCGCTGGCTTTGGTCGCATTCTTGAGCGCGAATTGCAGCTCGCGTCCCTTCTTGCCGCTGTCACGAGCCTCGCGGATCACGTCCTGACGAGCCTTCTTTTGATCGTCGGTCAGCAACGCGTTCAGATTCGCTTTGGCTTCGGTCATCTTGGCGGAGAATTCCTTCTCGATTTCGGCGACCTGCAACTTCTGTTCGTCGCTCAACTCGATCTCTTTCGGAAGCAGCACGATCGGCTGGTCGCGGTCGGTCCCTTTGCCGCTTCCTTTGCCATTGGCAAACGCATTTCCGTTTCCTTTGCCGTTGGCGAAGGTGTTTCCCTTGCCTTTGCCGTTTCCCGGACCATCACTGCGATCGTTGTCGTCACGGCTGTTCCCTTTTCCAGCGGACTTCCCTTGGTTTTCACTTCGTCCTTTGTCCTTGTCTTTCCCTTGGCCGCGACCAGTTTCCGTTTGATCGTCGTCGGACTTGCCTTTGGCTTTTTCGTCCGAGCGACCCTTGCCGTTTTCGTCGGATTCATTGCGAGCGGTCGCGTTCCCTTTGCCCTTGCCGCGATTCGGCTGGTCGTCGTCCGCAGTCACGGGCGCGACCAACAGTCCCGACAAGGCGACCGACAGAACCAATTTCCAAAACGTCTTCATCGAGATTCCTCCATGCGGAGCCGACGGCGCGCCGGCTCGTGTTTCCCGGCGAAATCACAGGCGAGCCGCCTGTGCTACGGCCCCGCCGTGGGGCGTTCGGCTTATAGGCGAAGTCTTCAATTTCGATGAAGGCCAATCTACGGATTCGGGTGCAGCGCCGCTTGCGTGAAATCGAACACCGGCAGAGCACATTCGGGCGGCGCGACGGCTGGCGCACTGAGCAGCAATTGATCGAGAATCGCGCGAACCGGATTTCCGAGATCATCGAGGTCAGGATTTGTCAGCGGACTGCGTCCGCGAGCGGATTGCCACGCCGGATTGCTGACCGGAAGCGGTTCGAGCGAGTTGTCTCGGCCGAGCCACAGTTGCCAATCGCGCAGCAGCAGGTCGGCGTGCTCGCAATGGACGTGCATGTCTTCGCGATAGGTGTTCGCGTTGCCGGCGAAGTGCATCGTCAGCGGCACATCACCGTCGAGTCGCGCGGAAATCGATGACACGATTTCGACGCGACTGCCGCACCGCTCATGGCGAGCGAAAACATCGACTGGTTTCAGACCGGTGACAAAAAACGCCATATCGACTTTGTGGCTGCCAGCATCGCCAAGGAATCCGCCTCGATTGATTTGCGGATCGTCGCGCCAGGTTCCGCCGATCGACTGTTGCCAGCGTTCGGTGTTGATCACGGTCACGGAGCAGACTCGGCCGAATTGGCCACTTTGCACGGCGTCGCGAAATTCCAAATAGATCGGCCAGGTCCGCCGCTGATAAGCGATCGAAATGATCGGCCCGCCCGACTGATTGTCGGCGATCAGTGCCAAAACATCCTCACGCTGATCGGCCAGTGGCTTTTCACAAAGCACCGACCAGCCGCGCGATCGGCAAGCTCGCACTTGCTCGAAATGCAGCGATGTCGGAGTACAGATGATCGCCGCGTCGGCCATCGTATTGTTCAACAGATCGTCGATCTGCGTGAAACCAGCGGCGTCGGAAGCCAGTTCGCGCCGCAGCGTTTCAACTGCCGAAGCCTCCGCATCAAACAGTGCCACCGCGATCCCGCGACCGTCACGCCGTAAGCGTTCGAGATGCAGTCGGCCCATGCGCCCGCAACCGAGAATCACAAATCGCAACGGTGTCGTCATGGTGGTTTCTCACATGGCACACGCGCCACGTTATCCGATTCGTTCCGCGATCAAACTTGGCGGTGTGATCGCAGAATCGCCGATTGTCAACGCGGCTTGCAACCGATCGCACACGTCAGCCAGTTTGGCGGACGATGCGAAAACTCGCAGCCACGGTTGTCCAGCGACAACCGGATCGCCCAGACGAACGAGCATTTCGAGGCCGACACTCGGATCGATCCGATCCGTGAGCCGACGTCGGCCGCCGCCAAGATCGATGATCGCCCAGCCGAGTGATTCCGTATCAACCGCGGCCACGAACCCTTCTCGATCACAGTTCAACTCCGTAGCGACAGCGATCGGCCGCAGTTCGGCCAATCGGCCACCTTGTCCCGTCACCATTTGCTCAAACTTCTCGAACGCCCGGCCGGAATCAAGTTGTCGAATCAGTCGTCTCCGCGCTTCGTCACGGGTGTTCTCAATGCCAGCCGAAACCAGCAGATCGGTCGCGAGTTTCAGCGTCAGTTCGCGAACATCGGGAGGACCGTCGCCGCGCAGCACGTCCAGCGATTCGGCTACTTCGACGGCGTTGCCGGCCATGCGGCCGAGCGGTTGATTCATGTCGGTCAACAGTGCGGTTGTTACGACTCCCATGCGGCGGCCGACCGCCACCATGTTTTTCGCGAGTTCTCGGGCTTGTTCCAACGACTTCATGAACGCACCCGATCCAAACTTCACATCGAGCACAAGGGATTGCAAACCTTCCGCCAGCTTCTTGCTCATGATGCTGGCGGTGATCAGCGGGATCGACGGAACCGTGGCGGTTACGTCGCGCAGCGCGTATAGCTTGCGATCGGCGGGAACCAGTTCAGGCGTTGTTCCGGTGATCACGCAGCCGACCGATTCGGTCTGCCGACGGATTTCGTTGAGCGACAGATTCGTACGAAATCCGGGGATCGCTTCCAGTTTGTCGAGCGTTCCACCCGTCGGTCCGAGTCCCCGACCAGAGAGCATCGGCACACACACACCACTGCAAGCCAATAACGGTGCAAGCGGCAACGACACTTTGTCGCCGATCCCGCCGGTCGAATGTTTATCGACTCGCGGTGACATTGAATCGGGCCAAGTCAGCGTTTCGCCCGACCGCAACATGCTGTCGGTCAGCGCGGCGGTTTCGGCGTCGGTCATGCCACGAAGAAAAACGGACATCGCCCACGCCGCCATTTGATAGTCGGGAACCGAGCCGCCGACATAACCGCCAATCAGTTGGCCGATCTCGCCCGCCGACAATTCGCCGCCGTCTCGTTTCTTCGCGATGAGCTGGGTGATGTTCATGGAAAAGGGGAGGGGCTAGGGATCAGGGGTTGGGGGTTAGAGTTCAGACCGAGGCGCGGGCCGCAGTTTCGTGTCCGTTGACGTTGCAATAAAGTGGCTTTGCTCACGGATCGCAAGTCGCCGATGCGGGCGTTCCGCTTGAGTTGCTAATCACCAACCCCTAATTCCCTTATCCCCAACCCCTGCCCATGACCATCTTGCTGTGTCCCGACTGTTTGCGTTGGCAGGATGCAGATCGTTCGTGCGCCGCGTGCGATGGATTGATGGATCTGTTTGCAGCCGATCCGGCCAAAGAAGTGCTGTCCGAGCGGATTGGCGATTGGCGAGATTGTTTGGGTGAGGTGGATGTGGTCCGGTCGATTTGGCCACGACGAGGTTGGCTGCATGTGACCTCGAACGGTCTGTTGTTTGTGCCGCAGTCGTCGTCGGTCGTCTTGCCGACCAATGCCGAGCCTGCGGCGGTCGAGACTCCCATTGGGCTGTTGAGTCGCGCGCGAAACTGGTTATTCGGCGCGGCGGTTCGCGATCAGCAGGCTGGAGTTAAGCCGTTGCCGTCGCCGCGCGAGGTCGCAGCCATGTGCTCGGAGACGCTCGCTGAGCTATTGTTGAGTGATCCGGGAGTTGTGTTTGTGTCGCGGCTGCAGATTGTTTCTTGGCGGCGACGTTGGCACAGTTGGGAATTGCTGCGACCGGACGCTCGCTGGTGGCCGGAGCGGCTGATCCCGCGTGACCGAGATTTTCAAAAACGTTTGCTCAATTGGCTGGAGACGACTGCGTGCCCGAAACCGACGACCGAACTTTGAAATCCTTTGAGGCCGCACTGCAAGCGGCGTTGTCTCGCGATGCCTGCTGGGGCGTGGTGGTCAGCCAACCGATCCCCGGCCGTGCCAAGAAAGCCTCCGATTCACGCAAGCTGTCATTTCGGCCGGTCGAATTGTTTGGCCAGCGGCGGTTTCAATTGACCGAGCGGAAGGGTGCTCAGGAATTTCATCACAATCTGGAGCCGCGAGAACTGTGCGATCGGCTGAGAACGGAACTTGGCGAACGGTTCGCTCAAGCCGACTTGTTCACGGACGAAGCCGATTTTTCCGCGAGACAGAGTCCTGACGGCGGCTGGCGCGTGGCAAAGCGGCGACCGTCGCGAACGGCTCCGCAATTTGAGCATGATCGCCCAAAGCAACATCTGATCCCGGAAGGCCGGCGTTGCCCGTTCTTGACGGAGATCGGCGTGATGAACTCGTCCGGTCAGGTCAAAGCTCCGAAGCAAGCGAAGTTTCGGCAGATCAACCGATTTCTGGAATTCGTGGACGACGTAATGCCGCATCTGCCGCCGAGAGGTCCGCTGCGAGTTGTCGATTTCGGTTGCGGCAAGAGTTACCTGACGTTCGCGCTGCATCACTTGCTGACCGAACTGCGTGGCCGCGAGGTCGAGATTGTCGGCTTGGATTTGAAAGCCGAAGTCGTACAGGATTGTCAACGAATCGCCGAGACGCTCGGATGTCGCGGCCTGCGATTTGAAGTCGGGGACATCGCGAGTTATTCACCGTCCGGCGCGGTCGATCTGTCGGTCTCGCTGCACGCTTGCGACACGGCGACCGATGCCGCAATCGCTCAGGCTATTGGCTGGCGAGCGGCTGTGATCTTGGCCGTCCCGTGCTGCCAGCATGAAGTCTGCGGCCTGTTGCCCGACAGTGTTTTGCCCGGCCTGCTGCATCACGGCATCTTGAAAGAACGCATCGCCTCGTTGGCGACCGATGCACTGCGAGCCGCACTGCTGGAAGCAGTCGGATATCGAACTCAAGTGGTTGAGTTCATCGACCTGGAACACACGCCGAAGAATTTGCTGATCCGCGCCGTGCGAAATTCTGGGAAGGGCCTGTTGAATGCAAACAACGCGGCGTGGGAACAATATCAATCGCTAAAATATCAGCTTGGCCTGACAACGTTCGCGCTGGAACGACATTTGAATGATCGGCGCGATGACGGCGCGGTGTCGGATGCGACTTCGGGCGAATAAGCGGCAGTCACGCTGGCCAGGACTTGCGTGAGGTCGCCAATTCGCGGATCTCAGCGGCGATGAAGAATGAACCGGTGACGCAGATCAGATCACGCTGCGAGGCAATGCGTTGCGCGAGTTGCCAGGCGGCGGACGGCGACTCGACGACGTGGCACGGGCGGTCGCTGAAGCCGTGAATCAATTGCTCAAGCTGCTCGGGCGGAATCGCTCGAGGGTTTGATGTGAACTTGGTGAGGATCACGGAATCGAAGCGTGGCAGCAGTTGCCGCAACATGCCGGCTGCATCTTTGTCTTTCGAGATCGAGACGATCAGGATGCGGCGTGAGATCATGCCGTTAAGCGCTTCGCGCGAAAATGATTCCTCCAGTGTGCGGCCGAGAGCAGCGGTTGATTCCCAGTTGTGAGCGGCATCAATGATCACTGTCGGCTGGTGTGAGACGACTTCGATCCGCATCGGCCAGCGGACGCGGGCTAGTCCGAGCCGCGCGGCGTCAGTCGAAATGGTCCAGCCAGAATGGTTGAGCCGATCAATCGTGGCCAGAGCAACCGCGGCATTGTGAGCTTGATGTTCGCCGAGCAGAGCCAGCGGCATCTGTTGCCAGCTTTGATCCGGCGTGGCGACTGCAACGGTCGGTAGCGGAGGTCGTAAGGCTTTGGTTGCGGTGTCACCGACGTCCGAAGTCTCACGACTTCGGCTACAAAACTCATACGAGAACTCACGCCCCAACTGCCACAACTCGGCTCCGAGTTCGCGGCAGACTTCGGCGATCTGGTCGCACGCCTCATCGCCAACAACGCCGCTGATGACCGGGATGCACCGCTTGATGATTCCCGCTTTTTCGCGAGCGATGCTGACCAAACTGCTGCCGAGCAATTGCGTGTGGTCGCGGCTGATCGTGGTGATCACGCTCGCGACCGGCGAGCAGACATTGGTCGAATCGAGTCGCCCGCCGAGTCCAACTTCCAGCACGACGATTTGCGCCTGCTGCCTCAAAAAGAAGAGCCACGCCAGCGCGGTCGTAATCTCAAAGAACGTCGGGCTGAACGGTTGCGGATCGGACTCGCACTGCCGTACCGCTGGCTGCACGTCGCGCACCAGTTCGACCAGTTGCTCGCCCGTTGGTCGCGATCCGGCAACTTGCATCCGCTCCTCGAAAGCATCGACATGCGGCGACGTGTACAGCCCGACGCGGTATCCGGCGGCGGTCAACATCTCCGCCAGCATCACAGCAGTCGAGCCTTTCCCTTTCGTCCCGGCAATGTGTACGCACGGGATTTTCGACTGCGGATTGTCGAGCAGTTCCAACAAGCGGCGCATTCGGTCCAGCTTGAAGTCTTGCTTGTTACACGCCGGAGTCCGTTCAAAGTTGACTCGGTCAAAGACGAAGCGAAGCGCTTGCTCGTAGTTGTGAATGGCATCAGACATGGCGTCGGCGAGTGTAGGTCAGCAGCCAGAAATGTTGTATCCGCCCGGAATGCGAGTCGCGGGAGCGACTCGCCAGTGTAGCTCCGTCGCTCCGGCAGCTGAGATTCCAACCCACTAAGAAATGCCCCGATCTGCCCGATTGTTTGGTTGACCTCGGCGACGATACGATGCTACGGACGTTCCGTTTCAGAAAATAAGGAGATACCGCATGAGTTACCTCTCAACCGTCAAAGACATCTGGGAATTCAATCGCAATCGCACGCTGCTAACTCTGGATGAAGTCGCCAAGCAGTCGGATCCGGCGGCGGTACTGGGCTGGCGCCCCGGGCCGGGGCGAGCTCATATTGCTTGGCAGTTGATGCACGTTGCCGTCACGGAAGAGCTGTTCGCCACCGATCGGCTGTTTGGCAAGACGGCTGCGTTTTCCGAACTGTTACCCCGTTTCAAAGGAGGCAGCACGCCGGATGATCAGATTCCCAATGTCGATCAGATTCGCGAAGTGCTCGCTGCCTCGCGGCAACATTTGCTCGACGGAATCGCCACGTTGACCGAGGCGGATTTGACTCGCGTCCCCGACGCTTTGAAGGAGCGGAATTGGACGATCGCTCGGGCGCTACAGGTCTTGTCATGGCATGAAGCGCATCATCAGGGGCAAGCCCACATCACGCTGAACTTGTGGAAAAACCGTGCGATTTGACGAGGTCAGGATGAATTCGCCGTCAACATCCGATGTCGTGATTCACTACTGCCGCACCTGCGGCTTCGGTTTCCCGGCCGAACAGATCGCGGCAGCGGTGCGCCGCGAATTGGGACTCGTGGTCGAATGCCGTCCTGGCTGGTGGGGCTGTTTTCGGATCGAAGCGTGGGGCCGCGAAATCTTTAATCGCTGGGAAACTCGCGGCTGGCTCGGCCGGCTTGGATTCGGTCACACACCGGGACCGTCAGAGGTTGTCGAGTTACTTCGTTTAACTGCGACTCTCTGAGCAGCGCGTTGCGCGACACCTTCCCGGCTCAGAAAATGTTGAATATTTTGTAGGCTACGACGGTCAGATTCGCGTGAGCCAAAAGAACGTGACGACGTTCAAAAACGAATCCACGAAATCACATGCTGCAATCGAGGCGTGTGACCGACCCATTGGTATCAATAACTTCGCCACTACTTCCAAGGCTGGATGGGTTACTTCGGATTGTTGTCAATCAAAAGCTTATTCAGCGAGCCAGACAAGCGGGGCCGTCGACGTCTCCGGACTGTGGATGGTAAAGGGGTGTATAGCGATTCAGGTTTCCGGGAAAACTATTCGATAGCAGAGAAGTGGATGGATTCGCCCCCGCCGAACGAGTCGACTTTTGCGTCTCGTGAATCGTCTGCCGTTCGACTTCGCGAACTGCTGACTAACGCTCGCTCATCGCTCCCCGGGATCGATATCAGCGTGATTTGTTGTTCGACTTCGCGTCGTCGCTGGTAGGTCGAATGGCCTCGAAATAGCGACGGATGGTTTGACGATGGCCCAGCGGGATATCTTCGGCATCAAGGACTGCGTCGCTCAGTTTGCGGTACTTGTGATAAACCTCTTTCAAGCTGCGCTTCGCGTGCTCGTCAGTTTCACTCGTCGTAGCGATCTTTTCGACGTCGCCCTCCCCCTGCTCCCCTTTTTGACCCTGAATCTTTTCCTCGTTGTGTTTGGCCGCGAGATCGGTGCGCGTCCCTTGCGTTTCCGAATTCGTGCCCTTGCCAGCCTGAAGATTCGGCTTCTGGCCGGGCTTGTTGCCGTTGGCGTTGGATTGGCAGTTCCCTTTGCACTCGCCGAGCTTGTCGGATTGTTTTTTCAGCAAGTCGCTCACCTGTTTACGATTTGCTTGCTGCCGAGCCGAATCAGACAATTTGCTGAGTCCCTGTTGTGTTTGCGACGGATCGCTCTTGTCCAGCCCGTCGGCGATTTGCTTCGCGGCCTCGTTGAGTTTCTTCTGTCCTTGTTGTTTCGCCGAGTCCGCAGCCTTCTTGAGTTTGTCGCTGACGGTACGGGCCTCCTTGCGATCGAGCTGCGGGTTGTCGAGCTTCGCCAATTCGTCGGCCGCTTGCTTGTGCTGACTGTTCTGCAACGCTTCGCCGGCAGATTTCAGAGCGTCTGCCGATTGCAACGCCTCGCCAATCGACTTCAGTTGTTCGTCATTCCCCGCGACATTCAACTCCGCTGCGACCGCCTGTAATTCTGATTGCATTTCCGACAACTTGGCCAATGCCTCGCGGAGATCAACGCCCGGCTCCTTCATTTCTTCCGCTTTGGCCAGCAGCTCGTTGAGCATTTGTTCGATTTCGGAATCATGCTCGTCCGGTAGTTGTTCGAGTAGTTCGCGCAAATCGGTTTCGACAATCTCGGCTTCGGTCACGATCGCGTCGATCGGATGCGACGATCCGGCGCTGACGGGGCCAGTTCCAGTGGGCCAAAACAACAAAGTCACGGCCAACGTGGAGGTTGCCGCCGCCCAACGCCACGAACTTGGCCACAGTGAAGGAACGATCGTACGTGGTTCGACTTGTTCCAGATACCGCAGCGCATCGGCGAGTTGCAGCTCGGCCCACGGACTGGCCGGTTCGGTATTGTGTTGCACAAACGCCAGCGCGGTCTCGGTGCGATCTTTCAATTCGTAATGCCAATCAACGGCGCGAGCCGTCGGCAGCCAATCGGCGTTTAACAAACATCGCATGAAAACAAACATTGCCGCTCCGGCTGGAATTCCGATCAACACGCCAAGTCCACTGATCAACGGCATTGGCCACAAGCCGCTCAATCGCAAACCGCCAAGAATGGTCGCAATCATGGCTCCGATGATCAGCCCATGCACTGCCGCGCGCGCGATCGACTCGCTCCATTGACGTTGTCGCACGGGACGTAGTGTTGTGAGAATCGAATCGCGCACGAAACAAGCTCCTAACGGTCGACCCGCACCATGCGGAACCGACAACACACTAACTCGAAGCGCCAGCGAGGGCGAGTGATTACTAACGCTTTGGGTTAGTCCGCTACGGCAGAAAGTGCGTCGTCGGCCCTATCGCGGCGCGTCTCTGTATGAAAACGCGAAGCCACGCGGTTATTCTGGTGCAGCTTGCCCCCAGGGTTCCGCCGTCAAGATCAACGGAGAGTCTCCGATGCCTGTGAAAGTGAAATGTGCCAGTTGCGCAAAAATCTTCGCCGCTCCCGATGCGGCTCGCGGGAAACTCGTGAAATGCCCCGGCTGCGAAGGGAAAGTCAAAGTCCCGGCCGGAGACGGCGCGAAGCCAGCGACTGCTCCCGCGAAGTCGACGGCCGCTCCCGCCAAGCCGCCAGCGAAAAAGAAAGTGCCTCCGAAGGACGCGGATCATGATGAACAAGAGCACGCGATCAAGAATCTGGATCTCGACACCATCGAAGATGAGAACGCTAATATCTGCCCCAAGTGCGGACAGGAAATCTATGAAGAAGAGACGATTGAATGTCCCACCTGTGGGCTGAATTTTGAAACCGGCCAGACGAAAGACAAGCAGCGCGGAGTCGATCCCAAGCTTTTTTTTCGGTATGCCTGGAAAGACCCACTGAAGTTTATGAAGAGCCACCGCAGGTTCGTGATTCGCACGAGCCTGTACACGCTGGTTTATTCGCTCCTGTTCCTGTTGAGTTTCCTGATGATTGGCATCTGTTCCGACCCGCCGCCGCGCGCGTTTTGGACATTGATTGCCGTGGTCACGGCCATGGTGCCGCCGGGTTGGTTGTTTTTCCTGAATGGCGAAGTCATCAAACTCACAATGGAAAAGAAAGACCAACTGGGACGCATCAACTTTGACATGTACACCTGCATGGCCTTGGGCTTCAAAACGTACCTGTGGACTGCGGCCATGGGTGCACAGTTCGTGCTGCCCGTGGCCGGGGCTGTCATGATCAAGATGGGGCAACTCATCCCCGGTGCCGTGCTGATTGGCGTTGGATTGATCCCCATCCTTCTGGTCATGCCACAAGCGATGGTTCACATGACGATGCCGATCACGCGGAGGGCCTGGATGATGCACATTCATTTGATGTGTTGGGGGAAGGCTTTTTTGGCCAGCGCGTATTGGTGCGTGATCACATTGGTGGTGCTATTACCGGCGCTGCTACCGGTCGCGATTTTGGGAGGCATCGGCGCGAGGAAGACGGCAACGTTTGCAGGCATGTACGTGAGAAATTACACCGCGAACTCGGCGTACTATGCCGACACACAGGCGGTCGAAGCGGCCAAAAACAACCCGAAAGGGCCGCAGCCGACTTTCAACAAAGACGATCCAAAGTACAAGAACGAAAAGCTGCCGTTCATGAATTTGATTCTGCCAGCGATCGGTTTGGTGTTATCGGAAATGCTAGTGGGATTCGGAGCTGTCTTCGCCATGCGAGTCAACGGCTTGCTGGGACTGTATTACAAGAAACATTTGAAGCTGGAGTCGCAAGCGAATGAAGTCAAATACATCACCAAGAAAGACTTGGAAGATGACCCCGCGCTGAAAAAGAAAATGGACCAGCAAAAGATGATCAAGAACATCGCCGTACTCATCGGGCTCTTGACTGTGTTGGGCGGGTTGGGCTGGTACCAATTTCTGCGAAAGCCCCCCGTTGAGGCTCCGCCCGCGCAAGACGGCGGTGCCGCACCGGCTGCGAATGCTGCGCCTGGCGGAGCGCAACCTGGAATGCCGGGGATGAATCCCGGCGCGGCACCCGGTGCCGTGCCGATGCCGTAGACGACGACTGGTGCTTCAAACCGGCGGCAGCGCAATCGTAAATCGGGTGCCGCGACCGATGGCGCTTTCGCAAGTGATTGTACCGCGATGTGCGTCGATGATCTTGCGGGCGGTCGGCAATCCCAATCCGTTGCCATTCGGTTTGGTGCTGAAGAAGACTTGGAACAACCGCGAGCGAGTCTTTTCGTCCATGCCCAGGCCGTTGTCGATGACCGCCAGTTGCACGAGTCCGTCGCGTGCGAACGTTTGCAGTTCCAGCAACCCGCCCGACGGCATCGCTTGCTGAGCGTTGAGCGCGAGGTTGATCAGCACTTGCCGCATCAGCGACAGATCCACCGCCACGAACGGCAGATCGCTCGCCAGATGTGGACTCATTTCGATGCGGTGTTGCCGAGCTTCCGGCAAGAAAAAGTCGATGAACTCTCGCACGACTTGATTCAAGTCCGTGGCGACCAGCGTCAATTCGCCAAGCCGAGTGAACTTCAAGAAGGCATTCAAGATGTCTTCCAGGTGCCGGCATTCTTTTTGAACGGTCTGCACTTTCTGAAGCATGCGGCGATCACGTTGCGTATCCGATCCGGCGAGGTCTTCGGCCAGCAGTTCCATCAACATGCTCATGGTGGAAAGCGGATTCTTGATCTCGTGCGCCAGTCCGCCGGCGAGTGTCGCAATCTCGGCATACTGCTCCTGCAAGCGAGTTCGTTCGGCGGCATCAAATCGTTCGGCTGTCATGAGAAACCACCTTGGCCAAACCGTAGCACAGGCGGGGCACCTGTGGCGTTTCGTAAACATCTCACAGGCAAGCCGCCTGTGAGATGGAATCGTGATCGCTTGGCGTGCGGCGAACAAGCATTACGATCCGTTTGGGATCGCTGGAAAAATCTGGGAGCATTTGGAAATGACGAACTCAAAGCCTGTCAGCAATGAAACCTTGTTGAAACAGTTGAACTGGCGTTACGCGGTGAAGAAGTTTGATCCCTCGCGGCGGATTTCCGATGCGGATTGGGAAACGCTCGAACGGGCGCTGGTTTTGACCCCCTCGTCATTTGGATTGCAGCCGTGGCGGTTTGTGGTCATCACGGATCCGGCGACGAAAGAACGGCTGGTGCCGATGTCGTGGGGTCAGCGGCAAGTGGTCGATGCGTCGCATGTCGTGGTGTTTACGGTACGGAAGCCGTTGACAGAATCAGATGTGGTTCGGCATATCGCTCGAACGGCGGAGGTTCGCGGCGTCACGGCAGAATCTTTAGCCGGTTTCCAAAAAATGATGCTTGGCTCGCTAGTTCCGCCACCGGCCGATGTGGACATCAATCATTGGGCGGCGCTGCAAGCTTACATCGCTCTGGGAACCTTCATGACGTCCGCGGCGTTGCTGGGAATCGACACTTGCCCGATGGAAGGGATCGTCCCGGCGAAGTACGACGAACTGTTGGAATTACCGAACGAAGGTTACGGAACGGTCGTGGTCTGCGTGGCAGGATATCGTGCGGCTGACGACAAATATGCCGCGGCACCGAAAGTCCGCTTCCCGCGCGAGGATGTCATTCGCCGGATTGGTTAATGGCAAACTTTGCCGTGAACTCCGCTCAACGCGACTTTTCTCGCGAGTCGGCAGTTGCCGAGCTTGCCGGAGCGAGTTCCGGTGAATCCGAATGGAGCGGCGTTCCGATGTTCCCAAGGACGCGATCGTGCGTGGTGCTGCGCCGTGGACCTTGATGGTTCGGTAATTCGTCGCGATGCCGTTGAGTTTGAGCCGCCACTTGCCCCGGTTGAGCCGGATAGCTGCCATCGAAGAGGAGTTTCGTCATGACCACCGCGACGCCAGTTATCAGTAGTGAAATGCAGGGCGTAATGGCGGCGGGACCGCCATCGTCAAACATGCCCCTGTTGCGGCAAGTCGGGATGGCCGGTTTGGCCTTAGTCTCGGGTTTGGCCGTTGTCAGTTGGTTGGCTCAATTTGGCCAAGTCAACTTAACGGGATATCTGAAAGCTGAACAAAACGTGGTGTATGCCCCGCGCTCTGGCCGAGTCCTGCGGCTCAATGCGAAATCGGGCGAGGCGGTCAAGCCGCGACAGCCATTGATGCAACTCGTGGATGACGTGTTGGAACGCGAGATTGCCGCCGCATCGCTCGAAATGAGATCGCTGGAAGCTGGCCTCGAACAATGCCGAGCCAAAGCCGACGTGCAAATCTCACAACAGGTCGAATCGCTAGATGACAAGATCCACAAGACCAGTCTGGAAACCGCTAAGTATCGGCGCGATCAATTCTCGTCCGATTTTGAACACAAGATTTTGCGGGACTACGCCCGGAATTCCACATCGAATCCGTGGCAAGTGGCCGGGCCAGCGATGTTGGATCATCCGCAACGCCTGTTTGGCGCGGTGGGGCCTGAACCGGTCATCATCCCCGACGATTCCAAGGTGCGAGCCATCATGAAGCGAGAAGACGCGAAGAACGCGGCTGAGGTCGCGAAGGCTTGCGCTGAAACTTGCGAGAATCACATTCAAGGACTGCAACGGCTACGCGAGGCCTTGCCGGATAAAATCCGTAAAGCGGCCGGCGTCGATGTGGCGGAAGGGCGGATGGCTCTCGCCGCGCAACAACTCACGGCGTTGCAAGTTCAAAAGGCGGAGTTGACGATCGCCTCGCAAGGCCACGGCATCGTTGGCGAGTTCCGCAAACAGCCGGTCGATCCGGTGATCGCTGGCGAACCGTTGGTGATGGTACTCGACCGCGAGCGGCCGTTCATTGAGGTCGATGTTCCGTCGCGCCGCATCAACAAGATCAAGGTCGGGCAGCCACTGCGATTGGAGTTTTCTGATGAAAGCTTCACAGGCCGTATCGAGTCCATCTCGCCCCAAGCTCACCGCCGCGACGGCAGCGAGGAAACATGGATTCCCGTTCGCATCGGCCCCGCCGGTAAGCTCTGGCCGGAAATGCCCATCGGCTCGGCAGTCTCTGTGCGGCTGAAGTAGACCGCTAATTGGCCAAGTGTCAGTAATCGGAGGTCAGTCCCGGCGGGGGCGAACATGGGACTGTCAGTAATCCAAGGTCAGCCAAGTGTTCGCCCCTACGGGAGAGTGCCAGTTATCGAAGGTCACTCGCGAAAGCGTTTGATGGGCGGT
>JANMIF010000306.1:0-5957 GCA_031375695.1 Planctomyces sp. | reverse complement strand
AGTTCGCAGTCTCGTCGAGGGCGCGATTCAACTTTCCGACGTGGAAGCCTTTGACGCAGACACCCAGACGCCGTCCCATTTCCACACCGATGATGCCAAGGGACAGGTCATCTTCCGTTCGCCGAATCTGAAGTCGTCGTTCGCTGTCAGCCGTCCCGCGCTGATCGGGCTGATCGAGCAACGTCAGGTTGAATTTCCTGGAGTCGGCCGATGGTCGGTGCGGGTTCGAGCGGACGGTTCGCGCGTGGGCGATCCTGAGTTTCATGAACTCACTGCCGGTACTTGTGCTGCGGATGTGTGGGAGAAGCTGCTGAAGGCGGTTCGCAAACTGCGAGACGAGACACTCGAACGGGGCGGCTTCTGGGCACGTATTTGGTCCGGCAATCTGAAGCCTTTGGAAGATGCAATCAACGCCTGGACGGCGGCCCTCGAAGACGGTCCACCCGAACTCGCGCTCGCCGAGACAATTGAAGTGCAGTCAATGTCTGGCCAAACGGTTGGCTTGATCGTACTGCCAAGCCATCCGCTACGACTGGCATGGCATCAGGCTTATGACCAGCTTGCACGGCATGCCTGCTACGAACAAAAGCAGGAACCGAAACGCATCATCGCGGCACTTGAGGCCCTCAGTGCCGAGCATGTGCCATCCATCCTGCCCGGCTTGCAACCAAATCAAAGATTCGTGTTCGCTGACACGCTCGGCTTTCAGGCGACCGCGATGGTCAGCGATCAGGATCGTGAGCCAAAGGCCGCAGTCGCGCGGATGCTGAAATGCCTGGGTTGGGCTGAACCCGAACGGCTGACCTCCGGCGGCTTGCGGATCAGCGAGGTGCTCGCTCGCGAGATCACGCGCTACATCAACTTCCACGACCTCGCGAAGTCCTCGAATGGGTTGGTGCTGCTGCATGCTTTACGTCCCGGTGATTCCGCGACCGTGGCCCGAGCACTTGGCACGGCATTCAAAGCCAATGCAGGTACGGACGATGACGACCAGGACTCGCCGCTACGTTTCAATCTCGAATTGTTCGCTGCCGACCCCAAGTCCGACGTGACAGGTAGTTTTCTGGTGGACCTCGTTGAACGCCATCGGACTGGAGCAGCGGGCATCGCGGCCGAAGATCGCTGGATGCTCCAAAGTCAGACTCACCCCAGCGGACTCACGTTTCCGCGCCTGCGTTGGGCACGCAAAGACGACAAGCTTCCCACCAGTGCGGCACATCTCGCTGTCGCGTTCGACACCTTCCAGACCGAAGTGGCTTTCGTACCTGAAGTACCTGAAGACAAAGTCACAGCGACCTGTCCGTTGCATGTCTACGGGCTGATCGCGACTCCCCAACGCTCCTTTCAGTTCGCTCCCGAAGCCTGCTGGCGCACATGGTTGCCGGCCAACATGGAGGGTATCAAGCATCCGGCGGCACCTGTGCTGACACAGCGACTCACCAAGCTACACCGTGCGATCCTTCAGACGGTCGTGCGTCAGGCAGGGCGTCCCGCTTCCGACTGGCCGGTATTGCAAACCCGTCTGTCGCCCGACCAGCAAGAGGACTTGCGGACGATTCACCATCGCGCCGACTGGGTCGTCACGGTTGATCGCAATGCGGGCGTCGAGTTCTTCGACTCGCCCAAAGAAGAGCAAGCGATTTATGACGCCTACGTCATCGACTGCGTGCCGGAACGCAATGACCTTGGCTGCCTGCAAATGATTACGTCGACGACAAAGACCGACGAAGTACGGGCGTTGCTCGATGAGATGCTGGCATCAATGAGTCTCAGTTCGAGCCGGCGAAACTGCGAGTTCCTCGTCAATCAGCTCAAGGCGTTGAGCGGTCGCATGGCCATGCGGCTGACGAGCGTCGGCAATCGTTCGAGCGAACTCATCGCCCTCGCGTTGATGCAGGCAAGTTGTGCTGCCGCTGGTGCTGGTGATGCGAAGTGGATGTCGTTGAAGAATGGCTTCTTCGTTCCGGTCGACGATGTCCCCGATCTGGCTCCGATCGAGAAGAACAACGGCATGAATGCGGACCAGCCAGTCCCGGCGGTTCGGTCGGATTTGATTTATGTTTCGTTGCCGGCGCGCGGCGGACTGAGCCTTGTCTTCGTCGAAGTAAAGTACCGTCGCCATCTTCGCGTGGCCCGCGAACCGCAGCTTGTGGAGCAGATCGCGGAACAGGCTGAAGGCCACCGGCGACAATGGCTCGACTTTTACTTTGACGCCACCGTTCCTGAGATCGTCGCGGCCGTTCGTCGTAGCCGATTGATGCGTGCGTTGCAGTTTTATCTGGAGAAGGCCCGTCGGCACTCGCTCGACGAGACGGCGTACCAGAAGCTGCGTGACCAACTTGACCGACTCATTCGAGAGGGAGCCGAGTACAGCATCTCGATACCGACCGAATCGACGCGCGGCTATGTGTTCTGTCCGGAAATGTCTCGCGCGGAGCCAGAACTCATCAGTCGCACTGCCGGCGGGACGGGAGTCTTGCTCTTCGGTCCATCACGGCTGCCAGACCTGATTGCGGGATTCGAGTTGCCACCGTCAGAAGGCGATGATTCCAGTGGCGGTATGGCGGAGTCGCGTCCAAAAGTGCCCATTACGCCTCAATCGTCATCGAAAGCGGAGAGTCTTATCTCGGAATCCGAAGGTGATGCGTCTCAAACAATTTCGACCAGCGATGAGGCGACTATCCCGGCAAACGAATCGGTTACGACGGGTTCAGATGCAGTCGCTGACGAAACTGGCGGAGCTGGCCGCGTAGAAATGGCGCGAGTTTCGGTCGAACCGGAGGCGTCACTGGAAACGTCGCAAGTTGCACGGATCATTCTCGGAACAGACGCTTTCAGTGATGCCGACGTCGAATGGCCAGTGACCAGCAAAGCGAACCCACACCTGATGGTCGTTGGACTGCCCGGCATGGGTAAAACGGAATCGCTCCTCAACATCTGCCAGCAGCTTGTCGCGCAGTCCATCACGCCAATCGTGTTTTCGTATCACCCGGACATCGACGAACGTTTGGCTCGGCAGTTGGGAGAAGTGCAACTCCTTGACCATCAGCAACTCGGTTTCAATCCAATGCACGTTGACCAACAGACGCCGCACGCTCACATCGACAACGCCGGCATGTTACGGGACATCTTCGCCGCAATGTTTCCCGACCTCGGTGATGTGCAACTCGAAAAGATTCGGTCGGCAATTCGGGAGTCATACACGCGGCTTGGATGGGGAGTGCCGTCCGAGACTCCGCGCGAAATCCCGGAGTTTCGTGCGTTCTTTTCACTGCTGCAACAAGACCCAAAGCCGGATGCCGCGACGAAGAACATTCTGGCACGGCTCAACGAATTGAATGACTACGGCGTCTTCGAGACGGCCGGAGCAGTTCGCAGTCTGTTGTCATCAACCACGCCGAGTGTGTTGCGGATTCATGCGACTCAGAACGACGGAGTGCAGCGGGTTGTCGCGATGCTGACGCTCTACAACATCTACAAAGAGATGTTCCGACGCGGCGTTCAAAACCGCATCACGCATGCGGTCGTCTTCGATGAAGCTCACCGCGCCAGCCGTTTGCGACTGCTCCCGCGACTGGCGGCCGAGTGTCGAAAGTTCGGGTTGATGCTGGTGCTCGCATCGCAATCAGCGCGAGACTTTGATCCAGCGCTTTATTCGCAGATCGCCAGCTACCTATTGCTGCGCATGACAGAGCAAGACGCCAATGTTCTGGCCAAGAACATCACGACGTCCGACCAAGCTCGCCGAGTCGCCGACCGGCTCAAGCAACTCGAACGCTACCACGCGCTCTTCTTCCGCGAAGGACTCCGACAACCGTCGCTAATTGCACTATGCTCGCCAAGCTAATTACTTTGCCGTTTCATTTGTTATTTGTTGTCATCATCACATCACACAGACTGTTGTGTTTGAACGCTTTCCAATCTGTCGAGGTTTCCGTGATTCCCACTGTGGCAATTCCTTCCTGGACTGGCTTGGGCGTGCTGCCGCCCTTCAATCCTGCTGATCCCATTGGTGCGGTTCGTTCGCCCTATGGCGTTTCGTTGACGGACGTGGTGCTCCGGTTCGGCACATCTCCGGAGCGATGCCGAATTCTTGACGGTCTATTGCGGTTGCGTGCCGAGTTGCACCGATCCGGGTTCGTGCGAGGATTCCAATGGCTCGATGGCAGCTTTCTCGAACACGTCGAAGTTTTGGAAAAACGATCGCCACGGGATGTCGATGTCGTGACGTTTGTGGCTGCTCTCGACAGTGATTCGCCGCCTGACCCAAACGAGCAGCTTTTCGACCATGACTGGGTGAAAGCGAACTTTTCGGTCGATCATTATTTCGTCGAACTCAATCTGCCGAGCCAGGAATTGGTCTCGTGGTCGGCGTACTGGTATAGCGTCTGGTCACATCGCCGCACGCAACTTTGGAAGGGCTTTCTGGAAATCGAACTGACACCGAAAGATGATGACACCGCCCGTGCTCAGCTTGTGGTCGAAGATTTGATTCGGAACGGAGGGCAACCATGATTCGCGAGGAGGTTCTTCAATTGCAGGCGGAACGTCAGTTTCTACAACAACGACTCGCGGGATTGCCCCACGATGCGCAGATCACCCGCAAAAGTGGCGAAGCGCGGCTGCGTTCCGTTGATGCCCTGTTGGCTGCGGCGAAAATCCCTGAACGGCAACCAGTTCGCGCCCGTCTCTTGTTTCGTGGACGCCCGGTTGTGGGCAGTCACGGCATCTTCGCCGAGTTCGGTGCGGCCGCCACTCAGGCGTTTGCCGATGTGGTGACTAAAATGGCGGCGGCAACGTCTCGGCCGCTGTCCGCGATGGGTCCGATACCCAACCGCCAGCAAAGCCAATTGTTGATCACCGGCACGCCGGTTGGTTCGTTCGGTTTTGAACTCGAAGAGCATCAGGACGACCAATTTTCGTTTGAGGACCAAAGTCCCACGGCACAGGCGCTCGAACTGACGCAATCACTGTTGCAAAGTACGCTGGGCACCGACGACGAACTCGCGGATGCGGCGGCGGCCACGGACCCTCGGGCTCTCGCCGCCGTCCGTTCGTTCCTGGAATCGCTCGCGTCGAACGACGCAGTTTGTACGTTGGAGTCCGAAGGCCGGAGTTTTCGCTTTGAAGATGTGGGACAGGTGCGTCGGAGCTTGGAGCGGATTGGCCGCGACAACCTGGTTGAGGAAGAACAAGAGCTTGATGGTGAATTCCAGGGCGTACTCCCGAAACGTCGTAGCTTCGAGTTTAAGCTGGCGGCACAAGACGAAGTCATTGGCGGAAAGGTCGGGCCTGCCATCACCGATGCCGACACGCTCAATGCCTACTTGCACCAACCCTCCCGCATCAAGGTGCTCACAACCCGAGTTGGCAATGGCAGGCCGAGGTACGTCCTCCTCGAACAGCCCCGTCCGATAACATCGGCCGTGACGTAGCGTCAACGAATCCTCACCGGTGGTTTTCAATTCTTCTTTGTACCAATACTTTGGCAGACCACCGGACTTCGCTCAGACCTGTTGATCTTTGAACAATCTCCAGGGCTTGCCCGATTCCTTTCGTTGACCGACTGCGACGCGAAAGACACGCCTTCCGTGAATTCTGCGACGTGAGCGACACGCATCGACCGAGAATTTCTGCGGCGCGAGCGACACTGCACCAACTGCCTCGCAACGGAACGACGATCGGTGTTGCTTCAAGCAACATAATGAAACGAGTGACAGAGCTTTTTCTGCGCGATACCGTGCGCGCCGTAGGCAGGTCTGTGACTTGCCGGTCGTCATGCTCAAGCGAAACGCATTCACCCGAACAGCCGGCATACCAGTCGGTGATAAGGGTGAACGAGCTGATTTCTCCAAACGGGGACAGCGGGTCCAGGAATCTCGGTCTCATCAACTGAGGATAAGGACCGGAAGTATGCCAACTTCCCAAGCGCTGGCCCTTCGAGCTGGATGCCATGA
>JANMIF010000539.1:0-2369 GCA_031375695.1 Planctomyces sp. | reverse complement strand
GTCAGCGCGATCCAGAGCCGGCGACTGTCGGCAGTCCATGAGAGGCCGTTGCCGTTGCCTTTGTTTGGGATGAGTGCTTCCGGGAACTGGTCGTAGGTTGCGACGAGTTTTCCCGCGAGGGGATCCCAGAGGCGGACGGTTTTGTCCTCGGCGGCCGAGGCGAGGCGGGTGCCGTCGGGGGACCAGGCGAGGCTCCAGATCGTCCCCGTGTGTCCGGCGAGTTCGTGCTCGATCTTCCCGGTGGCGACGTTCCACACGCGGACCAGTTTGTCGGTCGCCCCGGTCGCCAGCCATTTCCCATCGGGCGACCACGCCACGCGATTCACGTTGCCTTGGCCGTGAGAAAGCTCGTGTCGCTTCGCACCGGTTTGACCGTCCAGGAGAAGTACCGTTGGAAGATGTCCGACGAATGCCGCGAGCAGTGAAGCATCGGCGGCGGGCTGAACGCTGAAGGCATTTTCGGGGAGCACACTGCTAAGTCGGCGGCGTTCGGCACCGGTCGCGGTATCAAACACGAGCACATCGTGTCTCCATCTCGCGAACAACTCGCCACTACCGGGTGCAAGCGTAGTCCATCCGTCCGTTCCGCCGCGTTCCTTACCTTCGCGGAGTTTCTGGCCGGTGGACGTGTCGTAGAAGTGCAACCGGCCGCCGATTTCAACGACGGCTTGCTTGCCCTCGTCGAACACAGCGAGAGCATAGTGAGCGCCGTTACCGAATCTTGTGAGCTGCTCACCGGTGGTAACGTCGAAGACGCCAGATGGCGAGTTTGCGGCCCCGACAATAAGCCGCTTACTGTCTGGCAGCCACGCAAGATCATCGGCGTTAATTGAGCCAATTGTCTTGGTGACTTCTAACGTCTTCGCATCGCGGACCACCGCTTTGCCTTCCGCGTTTCGCATCGCGAGCCATTGACCGTCGGGAGACCATTCGACGGCTCCGATCCTCGGCACCTCAATCTCGCGGAGTACTTTCAGCGTGGCCGCGTCCCAAATCCGAAGTCGGCTGTCAGACGTCGAAGAAGCGAGTTGTGTACTGTCTGGTGACCACGCCAAACCTCTGCTGCGCTGCTCGGCGGTGGACGGCGAACGCGTTTGGCCTGTGGTCAGGTCGATAATGAAAAACGATGTCTGATACAGCCAATTCATTCCCACAGCCAACTGCTTGCCGTCGGGAGAGAATGCGACCGTCTCAGCTACACCACCGGGCATCGGGATCAACGCGTGAATTGCCCCGGTCGTCACATTCCAGATTCTCACGGCCTCACCGCCCGACGCCAACCAGCGTTCGTTGGGAGAGAAGTTGAGCGCGTAAACAGCACCTTCATGGCCCAGCAGCCCGTGTTGGTAGTTGCCATCGCGGTCCCACAGACTAATCTTGCCGAACAGGTTGCTGGTCGCGATCAACTCTCCTTTCGGACTCGTGGCGATCGGAGTAAATGGAGTTGTGCCGTGCGATCCGGCGAGTTCGATGGACCAGCTTTGCAGGCCGGGGATTTTTTCGGGGCGCGGGACCAGCGCGTGGACGCTCAGCGGCTGGCCCGCGCGCAGCACCAGCGGACGGTCGAGCGGACCCGGCAGCGGCTCGCCATCGAATTGCTTCAGCACGCGGAAGCCGACGTTGGTGCATGGAACTGTCCACGCGGGCTGTGTTGAATCGGGATGGGTCACGTCTTGAGGGCCAAACCAAGAGCTTCCAAGAATCGTTCCCGAACCGAAACTCAGCGGATCATTCGTCGGCAAGTACGGCACGAGTGCTGGCGACAAGGTATCTCGCGCGTGCTCCCAGACGTTTCCGAGTGTGTCGTGGAGTCCGAAGGGATTGGGCTTTTTCTGGGCGACGAGATGCAGCGGGCTGGCTTGGGGGTTGGGGTCGAGGAATTCCTGGGTCCAGGCGTAGTCGGCGAGGTCGCCGGGTTCGGGACCGACGACGTGCTTGTGAACGCTCCCCGCCCGGCAAGCGTGAACCCATTCCGCCTCGGTCGGGAGGCGGTAAAGACATTTGGAGTGCGGCGATTCATCGCCGCTTTCTTTTTTGCCTTTGGCCGGTTGGCCGTCCTTCGGGGGCACGGTCAATTTTGGAAAGGAGAAGGTGGCTCCGCTACGAAGGGAAAGCGGCGATGAATCGCCGCACTCCAAATTGAGCCACGCGCAGAACGCTTCGGCATCGCGGGGGGTGACTTGCGTGACGGGCTCGTTGGGAGCGGGTTTCCAGCCGGGGGTGCGCCAGTTGATTTTTGGATCGGGTTTGAATTCGCGATCGCGTCCGCCGAGTCCGTTGGTTTCGGCTTCGGTTTGGTAGCCGGTGGCCTCGACGAACTGGCGGAACTGGTCCCAGGTGACTTCGGTGGTCGAGAGCGCGTAGGGTTT
>JANMIF010000496.1:0-2276 GCA_031375695.1 Planctomyces sp. | reverse complement strand
CGTGAAGCGGATCATCGCCGACTGCGGACCGGAAATGCGGCCGGGTGACGTCTTCGTCACGAATGATCCGTATCGCGGCGGTTCACATTTGCCCGACGTCACCGTCGTTACCCCGGTGCATGATGCCGACGGCAAGCGAATGTTTTTCACCGCCAGCCGCGCTCATCATGCCGAGATTGGCGGCATCCTTCCCGGGTCGATGCCCCCGTTTTCCAAGAACCTCGGCGAAGAGGGAGTGCTGATCCGCAACTTCAAGCTGATCGACAGTGGCGTCTCGCGTGAGGAGGGATTGCGAACGCTGCTGCTCTCCGGGACGTATCCGACTCGCAACGTCAACGACAACTTGGCCGACATCCGCGCGGAAGTGGCGGCCAATCAAATCGGCGTGCGGCTGCTGCGCGAACTGATCGCCAAGCAATCGCAGCCAGTCGTGCAGGCTTACATGCGACACATTCAAGCTGCCGCAGCGACCAAGATGCGGCTGGCTTTGGCGGCAATCCCGGACGGTGTGTATTCGCGAACCGATCACCTCGACGACGGCTCGCCGATTGCCGCGAAGATCACGAAGCGCGGCGATTCGGCGATCGTGGACTTCACCGGCACCGGACCGGTTCTTTCCAGCAACCTGAATGCCAACCGAGCGATCGCCACGGCGGCGGTGATGTACGTCTTCCGCTGTTTGATCAACGAAGATATCCCGCTCAACGGCGGCGTTCTGGAACCGATCCAAATCATTGTTCCTAAATGTTTATTGAGTCCGTCCGAACAAGCTGACCCAACACATTCGTCGGCAGTTGTTGGTGGCAATGTGGAAACATCGCAGCGAGTCGTCGATGTGCTTCTCGGCGCGTTGGGTCTCGCCGCCGCCAGCCAAGGGACGATGAACAACCTGACGTTCGGCGACGCGACATTCGGCTATTACGAAACGATCTGCGGCGGTTCCGGTGCAACCGCGACCGCCGACGGAGCCGACGCCGTTCACACGCACATGACCAACACGCGACTGACCGACGTCGAAGTCATCGAGCGCCGCTATCCAGTTCGCATCCGCCGCTTCTCGATCCGCCCGAACTCCGGCGGCGTGGGTCAGCATCGCGGCGGCAACGGCATCATCCGCGAGATCGAATTCCTGAAGTCGCTCAACGTCTCGCTATTGACTGAACGCCGAGGTCCGTTCGCGCCGTTTGGCCTCAATGGCGGCGAACCGGGATCGCTCGGTCGCAACACACTTTTGAAAGCAAACACTGGCGAGGCAATCGACCTCGGTGGCAAAGCCCAAATCACCGTGCAACCAGGTGATGTGCTGATCATCGAAACGCCTGGCGGCGGCGGATTCGGAAATTGACGTCTCGCGATTTCACGCGACCACTCTCGGCGTTTCGGAGTGCCTACGAAAACTCGCAACTTCGGCCCAGCTTGTCCGTTGCCGGCTGAGCCGCGATCCGGCGACTGGATTTCAACGTTCATGAAAGCGATCGGCCGCAGCGACCACGTTTTGGTGATCCTGAGCGATAATTACCTGCGCTCGCTATACGGCATGATCGAGTTGTTCAACATCTACCGCCGGTCACTGGGCGAGAAGGAAGACTTCCTCAAACGCGTGATCCAAGCCAACGTCGGCGACACGGGCAAATGTGATGACTGGCGTCACGTTCTGAATTACGTCGAACATTGAGAATCCGAATTCACCGGAATGGAACCTCACCTTAAAAACTCGGTCGGTCGAAATTCGACCGCTACAAGCTCATCAAACAAAAGCACGGGGAGTTTCGCGACATCCTGGGCTTCATCGCCGACGAGTTGCATCCCCACGACTTTGACGTGATCGCGAAAGACGACTTCGCCGCCGTGTGGGGAATGCTCAGCGCATCGCTGACAAAAATCCGCCCCAAGATTTCCGGCTGACGTCATCTGCGAATGGCTGGGAAATTCCGAAGCTGTAACCGATGCCGACTTCCAACGAACCATCCTAACGAAGCATTTTCCGCCGCGCGCGGCCGCTTAACTGAACGAACGCCTGCAGAACATGATTCTCGCGGAAGTCTAGCCCGCCGTGGTCGGCGCGGAGGACGACCAAATCCGAGGCGGTCTGGCCGACGACTCTATCTCAAGTAGTGCCGACACGGACTGGCTGTTCGACGAACTCGGTAAAGACACAATGGGTTGGTACAGCGACGACTTCTCCGAAACTGTGGACGGCGGAGCGGGCAATGACACCTTGCAAGCGAACGGCACGATTGGAAACGACGTTCTGCGATCGGCATGAGAAACCTTAC
>JANMIF010000457.1:0-3095 GCA_031375695.1 Planctomyces sp. | reverse complement strand
CATTAGCCGGAACGCGCTAGCGTCCGGTTCTGTGCGTCTTTTGAGTCTTGAACCGGACGCTAGCGCGTTCCGGCTGATTGGCCAATTTGTTTGGAACGCTTCGTGAGCGATTCATCTTCTGAATGCGGACTTTCTGAATTCTCAAAAAATGCGAGTTAAGACACCGGAATCTTTCCGGTTTGGGCGGAGTGAACGATTTGAACGATTTGCGAATCAGTGAGTTCTGTTGAATTGGCGTTCGTGAATCAAAACCCTGTAAGGAGAGTGTGTGATGTTGAATCGAAGATTTTTCTTGAGTGTCGCGGCGATGGCCGCAATGGGTGTGGTCCAAGGATCGGCTGCGAATGCGGCTGAAAAGGACATCGTTACGACAGCGGTCGAGGCCGGCTCATTCAAGACGTTGGCGGCGGCTTTGAAAGCCGGTGGATTGGTAGAGACTCTGCAAGGCAAAGGGCCGTTCACGGTCTTTGCTCCGACAGACGAAGCGTTCGCCAAGCTGCCAGCCGGAACGGTCGAGACGTTGCTGAAGCCGGAAAACAAAGCACAGCTCGTGTCGGTGCTGACTTATCACGTCGTAGCCGGCAAAGTCGCGGCGGCTCAAGTCGTGAAGTTGAATGCGGCGGCGACGGTGAATGGTCAGCGAGTCAACATCAAGGTTGAAGAGGGCAATGTGCAAGTCGATCAAGCGACGGTCGTGAAAGCCGACATTCATTGCTCGAACGGGATCATCCACGTTGTTGATCAAGTCCTGCTGCCCTCTGGCGACAACATCCCGGCGACGGCAGCGAAGGCGGGGACGTTCAAGACGTTGCTGGCGGCTGCGAAGGCGGCCGGTTTGGTCGAAGTGCTGTCTGGTGACAAGCCGCTTACGGTTTTCGCTCCGACAGATGAAGCGTTTTCCAAGCTGCCGGCCGGGACGGTCGAGAGCCTGCTCAAGCCAGAGAACAAAAACAAGCTAGCCGCGATTCTGACCTTTCACGTTGTTCCGGGTCGAGTGTTCTCCGGCGACGTGCTGAGCAAGAAGGAACTCAAGACAGTTCAGGGTGGCATGTTGACCGCCGCAATGAAGAACGGTGCTGCGACCATCAATGGTGCCGGACTGGTGGCGACCGACATCGACGCCTCGAACGGAGTCATCCATGTGATCGACAGCGTCATGCTGCCGCCGGCTGCGACGACGAAGACATCTCATGTGACTCCGGCAAAGGCTCAGTACGTCGCTCACGTCTGCCCGACCTCGGGCCGAGTGTCGTACACGATGGTTCAAACTGCCGGTCGTAAGTAAGGTTAATTGAGTGTGATGCCCTGTGCTAGGGCTTCTCGGAGTTCCAGCCGACTCCGCGAGGACACTTGAACCGTCGTTCGGTTCAAGTGTTTTCGCTTTTGTTGCTGGGATCGTTCTTGGCTTTTGGCCGAAGTGGTGAGACGTAGTTGTTCGGGATAGTTTGAATTTGGCGTCACACAAATTCTGCGACGCAAAACTTGAGGTTCTGCCGATGTCTCTCGATTCGCAAGCTCTGACTTTGGCGACTCACATCGAGAACCCAGATGTGATTCTGATTGGCAGTGGAGTGATGTCCGCAAATCTCGCGGCAATGCTGAAGTGTTTGCAGCCGCGACTTTCCATCCAGCTCTATGAAGTCACTGACGGGCTGGCGCAGGAAAGCTCGGACGGTTGGAACAATGCGGGGACCGGGCATGCCGGCATTTGCGAGCTGAGCTACACGCCGAAACGGGAGACCGACGGATCGGTGAACGTCGGTAAAGCGATTGAGATCTTCGAGCAGTTTGAGCACTCGAAGCAGTTTTGGAGCTACGCCGTGGCCACCGGCATGGTGGATAACCCGAAGGAGTTTATTAACCCCATCCCGCACCTGAGTTTTGTGCATGGCGAAGAGCAGGTCAACTTTCTGAGAGCCAGGCATGCCGCGATGTCGGCCCATCATTTCTTTCAAGGAATGGAATATTCGACCGACCGCGCCACCATCGCGAGCTGGGCTCCACTGTTGCTCGAAGGCCGCGGCGACGGGCTCATCGCTGCGACCAAGATGAATGGCGGGACCGATGTGAATTTCGGCGCGATCTCGCGCCAGCTCCTACTCTGGCTTTGTCAGCAAGAACGTTGCGGCATCGCCTCCGGTCATCGTGTGGTCGGTTTGCGAAGTACAAATGCGGGATGGGAAGTGCGTGCCAAGCATTTGGCGACGAACGAAGTTCGCACGAACCGAGCAAAATTTGTCTTCGTCGGTGCGGGCGGAGGCAGTCTGTCGTTGCTGCAAATGTCTGGAATTCCTGAAGCCAAGGGACTCGGCGGCTTCCCGATCGGTGGCCAGTGGTTGGTCTGCAACAATCCCGAGGTCGTCGAGAAACATCAGGCGAAGGTCTACGGCCAGGCGCTCGACGCCGCACCAACGATGGCTGTGCCGCATCTCGACACGCGGATGCTCGATGGAAAAAAGACCCTGCTCTTCGGCCCCTTTGCCGCGTGGACGACGAAGTTTCTCCACAAGAAAGGGAGCATCACGGATCTACCTTTCTCCGTCCGACCAGACAATCTTGTCACGCTCATGAAGATCGGAATCCATAACTTGGATCTCGTCCGCTATCTCATTCAGCAAGGGACGCAGAGTATGGCCGATCGCTTGAAGGTACTGCATGTCTTTTATCCCGCCGCGCAGGGCGCGGACTGGAAATTGATCGACGCCGGCATCCGCGTGCAGGCGATCAAGAAGACCGACGGCCAAGCAGGCATTGTCCATTACGGCACCGAGGTCATCACGGACGCGAGCCACAGTATTTCGGCACTTCTCGGCGCGTCTCCGGGCGCGTCAGTCTCAGTCAACATCATGCTCGAAGTCATCAAGAAGTGCTTCCCGCAACTGCTGGCCAGTCCCGAGGGCCGCACTCGCATGAAGGCGATGATTCCGACATACGACGAGGACATCAAACTGACCGCAAATGCTGCTCGATTTCGCGAGGTGAGCCGGCAAGCCGAGGAAATTCTGCAGCTTCGCACACGTTAACTTTCGGAGCATCCTATGAACGCTATTTCGGAACGTACTGAAGCACCTGTTTGGGCCAGCCGATGGCTTGCG
>JANMIF010000361.1:0-16094 GCA_031375695.1 Planctomyces sp. | reverse complement strand
GCCCGTGGGCGGCCCAGTGCAGCTTGTTCTGCACGGTCTGGAAGAAGAGTTTGGAGGCGTCGGCGGACGGGTCGTAGTCGATGCTGGTGGCGTAGATGTCGGTGATCTTCTGGTAGAACATGCGCTCGGACGAGCGGATGTCGCGGATGCGGGCGAGAAGTTCGTCGAAATAGTCGGTGCCGAGCGTTCGTCCTTCTTTGAGACGCTGGTCGTCCATCGTGAACCCCTTGACCAGGAGTTCGGAGAGACGCGCGGTGGCCCACTGACGGAACGCGGTGCCGCGGGCCGAGCGGACGCGGTAGCCGACGGCGAGAATCGCGTCGAGGGAGTAGTGCTCGACGTTGCGGGAAACGTCGCGGGTGCCTTCGCGTTGAACTATTCGGAAACTCCGAATAGTTGCCCCTGCGTTCAATTCTCCCTCTTCGTAGATCCCAGCCAAATGCTCATTGACGGTCGGGACTGTCACGCCGTAAAGCTCGGCGATGAGCTTCTGCGTGAGCCAGACGGTGTTGCCCTCCAGGCGGACCTGAAGCTGCGATGCACCGTCGGCATAGATGAGGAACTGCCCCTGTGGCGCGGGCAGGTTGGTTTCATCAGACATGCTCGATCCTCCCGAGTTGAGCGCGGATGACGTGGGCGAGTCGTTCGCTTTCTGCCAAGCATTCCTCCACTTCCGCCACGAGTCGCGGGTATTTATCGGCGAAGGGGTCGGCGTCTTCTTCGATGTCTTCCGCGCCGACGTAGCGGCCGGGGGTGAGGACGTGGCCGTGCTTGGCGATCTCGTCGATCGTGGCGGGCTTGGCGAAACCGGGCGTCGCGGTGAAGGCCCAGTCGCCGTGATCCTTCTTCTTCCACCAGTCGGGCTTCGGCTCGCCACGCCACATCCGGTAGGCGTAGACGATGCGGCCGATGTCACTGGTGGGGAGCGGGTCGTTGGTGCCGGGTACGCACTCGGCGTCTTCGAGGCCGGAGAGGACGCGGAGCGTGCGGGTCTGGAGCGTGCCGAGCTTGCGGGCGTCAATGAAGAGCGTCTCGCCCTGGCGGCCGCCGGGTCGGTTGGGCGTCCCTTTGCGGATGTTCTTGCCGGTCTTGTCTCGCGTGAGGAACCAGAGACAGACGGGGATGCCGGTGGTGAAGAAGAGCTGCGCGGGCATGGCGACGATGCAATCGACGAGGTCGGCCTCGACGATCTTGCGGCGGATGTCCCCTTCGCCGCCGGTGTTGCTGGAGAGCGAGCCGTTGGCCATGACGAACCCGGCCACGCCGCCGCCCCGGCCATTGGGATAGGCGAGGTGGTGGATGAAGTGCTGGATCCAGGCATAGTTGGCGTTGCCCACGGGCGGATCGCCGAAGGCGAATCGTTTGTCGCCACGGAGGAGTGGGCCGGAGTAGTCGGAGACGTTGAAGGGCGGATTGGCGAGGACGAAGTCGGCCTTGAGATCGGGATGGGCGTCGCGCAGGAACGTGTCGGCGGGCGCGGGGCCGAGGTTCGCCTCAATGCTGTGGATGGCGAGGTTCATATGGGCCAATCGCCAGGTGGTCGGGTTGGACTCCTGGCCGAAGATGGAGACGTCGGTCTTGTTGCCGCCGTGGGCTTCGGCAAACTTTTCGGACTGGACGAACATGCCCCCGGAGCCGCAGGCGGGGTCGTAGACGCGGCCGGCGTAGGGTTCGAGCATCTCGACCAGCACGCGGACGACGGAGCGCGGCGTGTAGAACTCGCCGCCGAGCTTCCCTTCGGCAGCGGCGAATTTTCCCAGAAAGTATTCGTAGACCCGGCCGAGCGTGTCACGGGCCTTATCACGCGAGCCTTTGAAGCCGATGCCCGCGATGAGATTGATCAGCCCGGCCATCTTCACCGGGTCGATGCCGCGGCGGGCGTAGTCGCGCGGGAGCTTGGACTTGAGATTGGGGTTGTCGCGCTCGACGGCGAGGATGGCGTCGTCGATGAGCGTGGCGATGTCCGGGCGGGTCGCCTGATTCTGCAGGTTGGGCCAGCGCGACTCGGGCGGAACCCAGAAGACCCGCTCGGCGGTGTATTCGTCGCGGGATTCGAGGAGCTTTTCGAGTTGCTTGCCCTTGATGCCGTCCTTGGTCAGCTCGGCTTCCAGTTCGTCGCGACGCGACTGAAAGCTATCGGAGATGTATTTGAGGAAGAGCAGGCCGAGGACGACGTGTTTGTACTCGGCGGCATCGACCTGCCCGCGAAGAGCGTCGGCCGCTTTCCAAAGGGTGTCGGCGTAGGAGAGGTCGGAGACGTTTTCGTTAGTCATGCTTGGGCCTCGCGTGTGACAGCGTTGATGGTGCGGAGCGTACGCGAAGCCGTCAGGACGTCCGGCGTGATGATCTCGCCCAGCCGCTGGAACTCCCCGTCGTCCGGGTCTTCGGGATCGGCCCCTTCGCTCACTTCGGCGAGCAACTTCTGATGCCGCTCCTCGAAGGCGTCGGAGATGTATTTCAAAAAGATCAGCCCGAGCACGACGTGCTTGTACTCGGCCGCATCCCTGTTGTTGCGGAGCTTGTCGGCGGTGAGCCAAAGCTTGGCCTCAAAGCCGAGATTGGCGGCGGTGTTGTTTGAGGCACTGCCGTTGGCCTTCTTCTTTGCCATGTTGTTTCGCCGTGGTGTCGATTCAATGGTGCAGAATGAGGCGGGTAGCATACGGAGCCAGTCGATGGCAGGCGAATCACTGGAACGCTGCCGGGACGAACCCACATCATGATTGGTGCCGATCAGAAACAGCGCCGCTTTGATCGCTCGCCCTTGCTTACGCGTCGGGTTAGCGTCGCTTACAGATGCGTCGATTTGGTGCAACAATCGCCGTGCTGGCACCACGCTTCTCAATCGTTGGAGGCCACTGATGTCATCTGGCGGGACAGCATCTTCAGTTCAACAGAATTGGCAACTCATGAAACCAGTCACGGCTCTGTTGGTGTTTTGCGTGTTCGGCACTTCGGTCAACGCGGCCGATTCGCCTCGGCCGGTGAAGGTCTTTGTCCTCGCCGGGCAGTCCAACATGGAAGGGCAAGCGGTCGTGGACTTGGATGGCAAGGACTACAACGACGGCAAAGGGACGTTGAATTTCCTGTTGCGCGATCCCGAAAAGAGTTCGCATTTCAAACATCTGAAAAATACCGACGGCACTTGGGTTGTGCGTGACGACGTGTGGTGTCGCTACCAACGTGAGCGTGGTCCGCTGCTGGCAGGACCGCTGACGTTGGGGTTCAGCGTCTACGGCGACCGGCATCACTTCGGCCCCGAACTGCAATTCGGACATGTGCTGGGCGAACACTTCGAGAATCAGGTCTTGCTGATCAAGACGGCTTGGGGCGGCAAGAGTCTCTTCAAAGATTTTCGCCCGCCGTCGTCCGGCGGTGAGATCGGGCCGTACTACACCAAGATGATTGCGGAGGTTCGTGAAACGCTCGCCAACTTGAAGACAGATTTTCCGAGCTACGAAGGGAGTTACGAACTGGCTGGGTTCGTCTGGTATCACGGTTGGAACGACGGCGTCGATCCGCAGAACGCCGTGCCCGAGTACGAGCAGAATCTGGTCAACCTGATCAACGATCTCCGCAAGGAATTCAACGTTCCGAAGCTGCCGGTCGTCGTCGGTGAGATGACCGGTCCTTGGGTGGACGCACCCGGCGCTTGGGCTACGTTGCGAACGGCTCAGCGGAAGGGGGCGGAACGACCTGAATTCAGTGGCTCGGTGCTGTTCGTCGAGACGCACGACTTCGTCCGCAAGCCGGAAGACTCACCGAATCCTGGTCACGGACATCACGAGTTCGGCAATGCGGAGACTTACTTCCTGGTTGGCGATGCTCTGGGCAAAGGCATGAAAACGCTGCTGACTTCGCCACCCAAAGAAAAATCCGATCTGCCGCAACCGACGTCGCGCTTAGTGCGAGAACTCGAAGGTTGGACGATCCGCATCGATGACCGCTTGCTCGGCGATATGCCTGACGCGGCGCTCGGCACGCGAGCGCTCCGCTTTCTCGAAGCCAAGCTTTTTGAGATTCAAGCGGTCGTCCCGGCGGAACGGCTGAAGGACTTGCAGGCCGTCACGATCGTGCTCGATTTGAACTGCGGCAAGCTGGGGGCGATGCAGTATCACCCCGATGCCGGTTGGCTCAAAGCGAACGGATTCCCGACTGACCTGGCGAAGTGCGTCCATCTGCCGCGAGCGGCCGAAGTGGCGACGCGGCGGAGCATCAACGAACAACCGTGGGTGATCCTGCACGAACTGGCTCACGCCTTCCACGATCAAAAACTGAGCTTCGATGAGCCGCGCATCAAAGCGGCTCACGAAAAATTCAAGGCCAGCGGCCACGGCGACGCGACGCTGCTCTACAACGGCAAACGTGTGAAGCACTACGGTCTAACCAACCAGATGGAGTTCTTCGCTGAGATGACGGAATCGTTCTTCGGCGTCAACGACTTCTTCCCGTTCAACCGCGCCGAGATGCAAGAAGCCGAACCGGAATTATTCCAGCTCCTCACGAAGATCTGGGTCTCACCGGAAAAGTAATGGCCACAACACGGTAAATGGGGAATCATGAAACCCACGAACTTGCGTTCGCTTTCGATGTTTTCAGTCGTGGTCGGCGTGCTGACGCTGGCCCAAGCTTTGGCATGGAATGCGAACGGCCAAGAGATTCCCGCAGTGCCAAATGCCGCTGTTGCCGCCGAAGAAACCGCTTTCCAGAAGCGCGTCCAGCCGCTGCTTCAGAAATATTGCCTGCGTTGCCACGACGCCGACAACATGGAGTCGGGGATTCGGGTCGATCAACTGACGGCCGCGCTGGAGGACAAGCAGCTTCCGCTTTGGAAGGGCATTCTGAAGCAGGTGGCTGACGGAGACATGCCGCCGGCCGACGAACCTCAACCGACGACCGAACAGCGCAAGTCGCTCACCGAGTGGATCACGCGGGGGATGACGGCGGCCCGGTCCCGCCCGGTGCCGAAGAACGGATCGGTGCGGCGGCTGACGGTGACGCAGTATCGGAACACGCTGCGCGATCTCTTGGGTTTGCAGGAGGATCTCACGGACGCTTTACCACCTGATGGCCTCTCGAAGGATGGCTTTGCCAACAACGCGCAGACGTTGCTGATGTCGCCGTTGCAAGTCGAGTCCTACTTCGACATCGCCGAGAAAACGCTCGATCTGTGCATCATCGACGAGAACACCAAGCCCGTGATTCAGAACTTTCGGATGGAGTTCGGGGCCGCGATTAATCCGCAGCCGTGTCCTGACAATCTGGTTCTCGGAGCCAACAACGCGCTACTGAACAACGCGGACTTCGTGGTGACCGAGCTGAAGCCGATGAAACCGTTCGACTATCAGCCGTTCTCGATGAAGACGAATTTTGAGTTCATCGAAGGCTACGTCGGCAACGACACGATCCGGGCGTGGAAGAAGTTCGACAGCATCTATCACTCAGTCTTCGCCTGCGTGCGCGGGACGCCTGGGTATCCGAAAGGGGAGGCTCACCAAGTCGTCGCGAGCGGCCTGCTGCTGCGACCGGCGATTCCCAGCGGGGAGATCTTCGGTCAGTCGAACACCTACGGACCGATGGCGAACTTCAAGATCTCGCTCCGTGAGTTGCCGGGGCACGGCAACTTCCGCGTCACGGTAAAGGCGGCTCGTTATGACGAAGGCGAGCCGCTTCAACCGGGCAAAGGGTTCGAGCAACGCTCGCCATCGCTCAGCGTTTATCTCGGCTTGCGTCGCGACTGCGGTAGTACGCTGACCCGCGTCGGCGAGCCGCAGTCCGTCTCGAACACCGAACTTCAAGACTTCATCTTCGAGGGAGCGATCAACGATTTCCCGACTCCCGACGTGGAACGGGACAACGTCAATTATCTGGCGGGCATTCGCGAGATCGGTGTCCGCAGTGAATACACCGACGGCCGCGACATGCCTCGGCTACTCGTGCGGTCGGTCGAGTTCGAGGGACCGTTTTATGATTCGTGGCCGCCAGCCACGCATCGCAACATCTTCATCGAGTCGCCGAACAAGCCCGTGGAGCACGTTTCCAACGTGCTCAAAGACACGGAAAGGAGGCACGTTGAAAACGTGCCCCACTACGCACAGGACATCCTCCGCTCGTTCGCCACGCGAGCCTTCCGCCGACCGGTCACGGCCGCCGAATTGGAATCGCTCATCGCCGTCTGGAAGAGATCATTCGCCGAGAAGGGTAACGCGCGACAGAGCATCAAGGACGCGCTGCTCGTTGTGCTGACATCGCCTCAGTTCCTGTTTCTGATCGAGAACAGCAGCGGCCCGGCCGCCGAAGATCTCGATGCGTACGAGTTGGCATCGAAGCTGTCGTACTTTCTGTGGAACGCACCGCCGGACCAACGTCTGCTTGAACTCGCTGCGAAGAATGGCAGTAGCCGAACTCCTGAGAGTTCGGACGGAAGTCTCACGGCTTCCGCTACGGGTACTAGCGCCTTGCATGAGTCGCTGGATGCCGAGATCGACCGAATGATTCGCGACCCGCGTTTCGGGCAGTTCATCACGGAGTTCGCGTCGCAATGGTTGAGCCTCGACAAGTTCGATGTCGTCGCGGTCGATGCTCAAAAGTTTCCGAAGCTGACTCGCGACACGAAAACACAATTACGACAGGAGCCGATCCACTTCGTGCGTCACCTGATCGAAAACAACCTGCCACTGCGGAACCTGATCGACTCCGATTTCGTCGTCGCGAACGAAGTCACCGCGAGCTACTACGGCCTCGGTTCACGCACGGAAAGTGGGTTCCGTTTCGTCCCGATTCAGCACGACAACACGCACCTCGGCGGCGTGCTGACTCAAGCCAGCATCCTGTCGGGTCTCTCCGACGGCCGTGAGTCGAACCCGGTCAAACGCGGCGCGTGGATCGCACGCAAAATCATCGCGATGCCGCCGGATGACCCGCCGCCGAACGTGCCGAAACTTCCCGAAGACGACGCGACCAAGCTGACTCTCCGTGAGAAACTCGAACGTCACCGCAATCAGAAAGGCTGCGCGAAGTGTCATTCCGGCATCGACCCGTGGGGACTGCCGTTTGAATCGTTCGATGCGAGCGGCCTGTGGCGCGATCAGGAGGCCGGCCGCAACATCGAGCCCGGCGTTGATGCCCGCTCGACTCTTCCGGACAAAACCGAGATCAAGGACTTGAACGGTTTGAAGGCTTATCTTGCGAACGACCGCATCGACCAGGTCGCCTTCAGTTTCCTGAAGCATGCCGCCTGTTACGCCGTCGGCCGCAGCCTGACCTACAACGAACTCGTGTTCCTCCAAGAACAGAGCGTTCAACTGAAACCAAACGACTACCGCATGCGGGAGCTGCTCCGGTTCGTCATCAAGAGCGATTTATTTTTGAAGAAGTAGGCGTCGAGTGTTTAAAATTGCCCCGGCTAGTGCAGTTGGGTATTCAGCATGAGTGATCAAAGAAATCCCAGGAGGGTTGCCATGAAATTCGATGCGAGTGTTCACAAAGAGTTCGTTCAAGAACTCACTGAGGACGGGTATCACATCTTCAGCCGGCAACATGCCAAGGATCGAGATTTTTACCCGAACGCATTTCCCTCGTTTCCTGAACTCAACATCTCAGACATCAAGGAACACGACAGAATCACCATTCGGGCGTTCTTTTCGACTAGCAAAACGGCGAAACCACAAATCGACAGTGGGCACATCGACCTTGAAGTGGAAGATGTTGATCACGATGCCAAGAAGGTATTTGGCAACATCCTCACCGAACTCCCTGAGACGTTTGCACTCTCGAAAGGCACGACAATCGAATTGGATTTGGATGAGGTGTTGTTCAAGCAAGATCGCTGACAGGCGGCTGGGTGGCCGCAGTCTGAGCGACAACGAGTTCATATTCCTCAAAGAACAGTGCGTCCAACTGAGAGCCAACGACTACCGCATGCAGGAGCTGCTCCGGTTCGTCATCTAGAGTGATTTATTCTTGCAGAAGTAGTGGAGACATGACGCGAAGGTTGGCCACTGAATCATGAACGGAAGGACTGCAACATCGCCCCCAACTGCCAACTGCTGCGTTCCTGCTTCGTTTGAGAGACGGCCTTGGGAGTGGCTCGAAAGTCGCTGACGGTCGTGAACTGCTGGCGTCTGGCGCCGTACCGCTCACACAACCCAAACATAATTCCTTGCCGACGCACTGCGGCCGCTTTCTGACATCAATCATTCTGTCATGAATCTTCCCTGCATGGATTTTCGGAATCGACCAAGCTCATGAAACACCTGTTTGGACTGATGATATTTGTCTGGCTGCTTCCGGTGGCCGTCATTCACGCCGAGGACTCGGCAGGTCCGTTTTCAATTGCTCCGTTTTCGGCGGATGTCACTCCGCCGATCGGGCATCCGTTGCAGGCGGGCGTCGGCGTGAAGCCGGTTGTGGCGGTTGTCGATCCGCTTCTGGCGCATGGGTTCGTGCTGTTGGGTGAGGGGCGACCCGTCGTGGTGTGCTCGGTCGACTGGTGCGGGATCGGCAATGACGCGCATGATTTGTGGCGTGAACGATTGGCTCAGGCCGCCGAGACGACATCCGAGCGTGTACTCGTAACGGCGATTCATCAGCACGATGCGCCGCTCGTTGATCTGGAGGCCGAGCGATTGGTTGCGGCGCAGAAGACCGGGCGGCGGACATTCGAGCCGGCGTTTCATGAGGCGGCGCTCACGAGCGTTGTCGAGGCGATCAAGGCCGCGCTGCCGAAGGCTCGGCGCGTGACGCATCTCGGAGTCGGAGAAGCGAAGGTCGAACGAGTCGCTTCGACGCGGCGGATTCTTGGTCAGGACGGCAAGATCGAGTTCGTGCGCGGCAGCGCCAGCAAACTGCCGCGTGCGAAGGACGATCCCGAGGGACTGATCGATCCGCTGCTCAAGACGTTCAGCTTTTGGGATAGGGACCACGCACTGGCGTCGATCAGCGTCTATGCCATTCACCCGATGAGCCACTATGGACAGGGACAGGTGTCGGCGGACTTCGCCGGGATCGCACGGCGACGACGGCAGGCGGACGATCCCGGCGTGATGCACTTCTACGCGAACGGCTGCGGCGGGAATCTTGGAGCGGGCAAGTACAACGACGGCTCTCCGCTGGCGCGCGTGGAATTGGCCGAGCGTCTCTATCAAGCATGGAAAGCCGCGTGGCAGGCGACTCGCAAGGTGCCGATCGAACGACTGACGTTCCGCTCGGTGCCGCTGACGTTGCCGATCAAAGAGTCAGCGGGCTTCCGCCGCGCGGACCTCGAAGCGGTTTTGAAAAGCGAGGCGTCCTCATTCGATGAGAAGGTGCGCGTGGCCTACGCGCTGAGTTGGCTGAAGCGATGCGAGTCGAGAAAGAAGCTGGATATCCCGTTGCTCGACTTCGGCTCGGCGGTGTTGTTGCTGCTGCCGGGTGAGCCGTTCGTCGAATACCAGTTGTTCGCTCAACAGCAGCGACCGGGTGCGTTTGTGATGACGCTTGGCTATGGCGACTACGGGCCGGTTTACATTCCGACGGACCGCGCGTTCGACGAAGGAGGCTACGAACCCGGCTCGTGGTCTTTCGTCGCACCGGGCGTGGAAGCCGCGATGAAGGACGCGATTGCATCCGGTCTAATACAACAGCAATCGCTGACGCTGGCGGAGAATGGGCAGACAGCATTTACGATCGTCACCGCAACCGAACCCTCAGTCGAAGAACATACGGCCGCGTTGTGGTTGTCGGAGACGCTCGAACAAGTCACCGGGGCAAAGTTCGCGTTTCGCAAAGAGAAAGAGACGGATAAAGACTTGCCGCAGAGTGCGCTGCGAGTGGCGGTGAATTTGCAGATGAAGTCGGAAGAGTGGCACATCAAGACATCGCCCAATCAGGTGTTGCTCGAAGGGGGAATGCCGCGCGGGGCGATCTATGCCGTGTGCGAGTTCCTCGAAACGCACGTTGGTGTGCTGCGTCTCGATCCCTTCACCGAACATGTCCCCAAGCAGCCGACGCTGACGATCCCCGCACTCGATCGGCGCGGACGACCGTCGTTTGAACAGCGGTTCCTGTTCACCGGATTCCCGTATGCGCATCCGGCACCGATGGGCGTGAATGGCAGCCGGTGGCGCGTCTGGAACAAGGAACACATTCAAGCCGGGCCGACGAACGGCGACTACCCGCGCGGCGTGCCCGAAGGAGTGCATTCGCTGGGGCATTTCGTCTCGGCCAAAGAGTTCGCGGCCGAGCATCCCGAATACTTTTCGATGGACGCCAACGGCAAACGGATGATCGACGACATGGGGCAGCGCGGCATGTGGATTCAGCCCTGCGTCACGAATCCGGATGTGCGACGTATTGTCATCGACCGCGCGAAGCAGTTCCTGCGTGAGGACGCCGAGGCCGCGAAGAAAGAGCAGCGTGCTCCGGCGCGGATGTTGGTGCTCTCTCAGAATGACAACACAACGAACCTCTGCTTGTGCCCGAACTGCAAAGCGATCAGCGACCGCGAAGGCTCTGAAGCCGGTTTGAATCTGGACTTCGTCAATCACGTGGCTCGCGCGCTCAAGGCCGACTTTCCCGATGTCGTTGTGCAGACCGAGGCGTACAACTTCACGCTCAAGCCGCCGGCGACGATCCGAGCCGAGTCGAATGTGTTGGTGCGCTACTGCGACAACTACGGGCTATCGGACATGACGCGCCCGCTCGCTGATCCTCGCAATGCCGAGCGACTCGCGCTGCTGGATGGTTGGTTGAAGATCTCGAAGCAGGCCGGTGTCTGGGACTACTGGCGGAACTTCGATTCGCACCCGCCGGGTTTCTTTGCGCCGTCGAGCAACGTGCGGGCAATGGTGCGCGACCTGCAGCTCTTTAAAGAACGCGGCGTGACCTACATGACGATCGAGGTCGAAGACTTCATGGGCGCGAGTCTCGAGCCCGGTCCGATTTCGAACGACCTGCAAAGCTTCATGCCACTGCGAGCATGGCTCGGACTGAAGCTTCTCGATGATCCCGATCGCGATGTGGACGCACTGCTGACGACGTTCTGCCGAGGCTACTACGGCCCCGCCGCGAGGCCGATGCGCGAGCTGCTCGATCTGATCGAGGACCGGCAGCTCGAAGTGACGGCGAACTCATCCGACCGCCGGCGACATGTCTGGTTGGCCGAAATGTGTGACGCGCCGTTCTTCATCGAGGCCTATCGCTGTCTGGATGCAGCCGTTGCGGTGGCAGCGAACGACCCGGCGATGCTGACGCGCGTGAAGCGCGAGCGGATTGTGATCGACTCGGCGTTTTTGTGGACCGAAGCGGCCGTGCGTCGCAGTGTTGCCGTTCGCTCTGCGAAAGGCCGCTCGGTCGAGCGGCCCCAGAATTCGGGGGCCGCTCGACCGGGGGCGTCTCAATCGGGAATCGTCGATTCGGGAATTGGCCATGATGAGCGTTCTGTCGCAGAGCGAAAGGCGACAATCTCGCTCCCCAATCGGCCAGACGTCCTCAAGCGGCATCGCTCCGATTGGTCCGCGTATCTTGCAAGTGTCTTCAATGCCGACGGACTGAAGATCGTCACTCCCTTCGTCGAGACGGGCGTGCAACTGATCGAGAAGTTGAAGTTCGAAGACACCGATCAAGATCGAGTGGCCGTCGCGACTAGCGAAGCGGACCTCACACTCGACGGCCAACTCACCGAGGCGATCTGGCAGCAGGCTCAACCGCTGCGCCTGCTGCCGAAGGATCCGAACGCGGCGAACGACGACCGCTCGAATTTCCGCTTCGCCTGGACGAGCGACGCACTCTATGTCGGCATCGAGCAGCCCGCCGATGCGGCGTCGGCCTATTGGGATGTCTCCCTGATGACGCCCGACCGCAAAGGGACTCAAGCCGAGTTGATCGCTCAGCCATCGGGCAGCATCGGCGCGTACTTCTATCAATACCCGCCGGAAGGCATGAAAGCCGTGTCCGGTCGCAAGAGCGACAGCAAGCTTGTCACTCACAAGACCGATCGGAGCGTGACCGCCGAGTTCCGCATCCCGTGGACGGACCTGCCGGCTGAGGCAAAGGCCGGCGACGAGTTCCTGCTCAACATCGCGGCCTATCCCAAACCGGACTCGAAGGCCCCGACTCATGTTTCTAGCCCGTGGCTGATCGGCCCGTCGCCGGGCTACAACCCGATGTACCACAGTTCGATTCGGCTTGGTCCGAAGTGAAAGTTCCCGATCAGCAGTTTCCTCCCAGGGACAAGAAACGTTGGTGGCGAAACTCTTCTCAAGTCCAGGATGCGAAAACCTTTGGTCAACGAGCGGCAGGTCGGTCAGAAGACCGGCCACAACGGCCGCAATTGTGTGTTGATAGAGAGGCAAGCCTCAACAGAGCTGCTTCGCTGGTTGGTGTGAGGTTTGAAACCGACGAAAGGTCCGCCATGTGTCTGAACTCAAAGTGCCTCTTCACGCTCATCTTCGTCGCAGTCGTGCCGTTGGCCTGCGTTGCTGCCGAGGGCCAGACAGCGGGCGTCCGTCGCACAGAAGATGTGATCTATGGTCGCAAGTTCGGCATGGCCCTGACCAGGGATGTCTTTCAGCCGGCGAAGCCCAACGGTTGCGGCCTGCTGTTCCTGGTCAATGGCGGCTGGCTCTCCAGCAAAGAGACGCCGCTGATGGTGACGATCCGACCGAGCGACTATCAAATCTTTCTCGATCGCGGTTATACGGTGTTCGCCGCCGTGACCAGTTCGCAGCCGAAGTTCAAGATTCCCGAGCTGATGCAGGATGTGGATCGCGCGGTGCGTTCCGTGCGCGCGAATGCGAAACGATTCGACGTGAATCCGCAGCGGCTCGGTGTCCTGGGAGCCAGTTCGGGAGGACATCTCACGCTGTCGATCGCTGCGCGCGGTGGGCCGGGGAAACCGGATGCTCCCGATCCCGTCGATCGTGAAAGCAGCGAAGTCCAGGCCGCCGCTTGTTTCTTTCCTCCCACCGACTTTCTGAACTACGGCGGTCCGGGAAAGAGCGGAGTCGGTGAAGGCCTGCTGGCCCCACTGGAGGTCGCCTTCGGTTCGCAAGGATTTTCAGCGGCGGAGCGCACCGTACTGGGACGCGAGATTTCCCCCATCTACTTCGTTACCTCTAAACTCCCGCCGACGCTGATCATTCACGGCGACCGAGACGATGTCGTTCCGTTGCAGCAGTCCGAGCAATTCGTACAACGCGCCGTCGAAGTGGGAGCCTCACCCGTCAAGTTGATTGTCCGTCCCGGCAAGGGACACGGCTGGGGAGATTTCTGGAAGTCGATCGAAGATGTGACCGCGTTCGCAGACTGGTTCGATCAGCATCTGAGAGATCGTCGTGACTGATGTCACGGACATCTCAGACGGTTCGTCCACCCGCTTTTCTCTGACACATTCTGGCAGTACTCTGGCTTCGCCATGGCTTGAGAAAGCATTCACCTTTTGTGGCAGCGCCGCGACCAAGGAGCCTCATCATGTTTCGACGACCTCGCTACCCATTTGCGTTATTGCTGTTGATGGGGACGTCTGCCATGGGCACTCTTTTCTTTGCTTTGACCGTGACGGCTCAGCAGAAGTCCGCTGACGTGCGTTGGAAGAAGCATACGATCAACGATCAGTCGCCGTACGAAGGTTGTGGAGCGGCAGACTTTAACGGCGACGGGAAGATCGACATCTTCAGCGGTGACTCGTGGTATGAAGCCCCCCTGTGGACCAAGCACAAAGTCCGCGATGTTCCCGCGAGCGGTCCCAATCCGCACTATTACGAGGATTTCGCCGACTCACCGCTGGACGTCAATGGCGATGGACGTCCCGATATCGTGACCTGCAACTACTTCGGCAAGCGAGTCGGCTGGGTCGAGAATCCCGGCGGTGACGCCGCCCAACCCTGGATCGAACATGAGATCGACACTCCCGGCAACATGGAGACGGGCGAACTGGTCGATATCAACGGCGACGGAAAACCCGACTTCCTGCCGAATACCGGCAACATTGTCGTGTGGTACGAATTGACTCAGCAAAAGCCAACGGTCGTCTGGACGAAGCACGATCTCGGCAGCGAAGGCGCTGGCCACGGAGTCGGAGTCGGCGACATCAACCGCGACGGCCGCCTCGACATCATCACCCCCAAAGGTTGGCACGAGCAACCAGCCACAGCCTCCGACAAGTGGCCGTTCCACGCCGAGTTCCAATTGGGGGCGGCGGGGATCTTCATACATGGTCGCGATGTCGATGGCGACCGACTGACCGACGTGATCTGGGGGATGGGACACGGCTTCGGCCTCTACTGGCTCAAGCAAACGACCGGCTCGGACGGCAAGCGTGTCTGGACAAAGCAGGTCATCGACGACACGTTCTCGCAGGTCCACACGCTCGTCTTCGCGAACCTCGATGGAGTCGGAGAGCAGGAACTGATCACCGGCAAGCGCGTGTACGCTCACGAAGTCGAACCGGGAGACACCGACGCCTCCGTCGTCTTCCAATATGGATTTGATCGGGCCACGTCGAAGTGGAACAAGCACGAGATCTTCCGCGGCGATCCCGCCCTCAACGCCCCCGCTCAGGCAAAAGATCGCTGGGCTCTGAAAGACTTCCCACGAGGCAGCGCCGGCACGGGCCTGCAAATGGCCGCCATCGATGTCGATGGCGACGGAGACATCGACCTTGTCTGCCCCGGCAAGTCGGGGCTGTACCTGTTCGAGAATCTGGGACGTGTTCCATGACCTACTTCCTGCCAACGGGATATCGTTGTTGAATTTGGGGCAATGGTTCGACAAATGACACTGGTTCGCCAGACCGACTGACGCTGATCGCGTTGGGCAAATCGCCCCAGCCTCTTTCCCCGTTCTGCGAACAGTTCAGTGACTTCAGCGCCGGCGAGACCTGAGAGCTGTCGAAATTTCGTTTTATGAAGCACACCGCAGGTTATACTGTCGACCGCAGCCTGACCCACAATGAGCTTGTGTTCCTCTCAGACCAGTGCATCAAACTGAATTCCCACAACTGTTCTGGATGTGATTCATGACCTCTTCCAATCAACTCAATCGTCGTGCGGTGCTGAAAGGTTTGGCGGGGGTCACGCTGGCTCTGCCGTTGTTGGAGGCAATGGGGAAGGAAGTCGCGGCGAAGACTCCGCGGCGGTTCTGTGCGATGTACACGGCCAACGGCATGTCGTTGCCGAATCCGAAGCATGGGATCGACGATTGGAGTTGGTTTCCGAAAGTTGAGGGGCGCGAGTTTGAGTTTGGGAAATCGACCGAGCCGCTCAAGGCGTTTCGCGAGAAGCTCAGCTTTCTGGGCGGGCTGCATCACCCGAACGGGACGAAGGCCGACCCGCACCTCTGCTCGGACATGTGGCTGACGGGGGCTCCGCTGCACAATCCGAAGCCGGGGATGTTCAACTCGGTGGCGCTCGATCAGGTTGTGGCCGTGCATACGAAGCAGTTTTGTCGGCAACCGTCGTTGGTGTTGTCGATCGATGCGGGCGTCGGATTTTTGTCGCGCACGGGGACAATCTCGTACAACCTCGAAGGGAAGCCGATCCCCGCCGAGAACAACCCGCGCCGCGTGTTCGATCGGCTGTTTCGTGGCGACCAGACATCGCTCGCCACGCAGCGCGAGCAACTTCAGCGACGCATCAAGCTGGTAGACGCGGTGCTTGAGAGTTCCAAGTCGCTGAGCAAGCAACTGGGGCAGTCCGACCGGGAGAAGATGGATCAATACCTCACGTCGCTGGACGAAATCGAGGCCCGGCTGACGGCGTCGGAGAAGTGGATCGACATTCCGCTGAAGACGCAGGATTACTCGCACGTCAATCTGGACGCGACGAATGAAGGCGAGCCGAGCGAGTACTACCGCAACATGTTTGATCTGATCGCGCTGGCGTTCGACGCGGACATCACCCGCTCTGTCGCGTTCATGCTCAATCGCGAAGACGGCATGGGGATCAGCGACACGTTTCCGATCAAGTTGGGCCTAGGCACAATACCGTTCAATTCGTCTTAACAAAATCGCAGCCTCCTGCGACTGTGTGGATGTAACAAGTCCCACGTAGCAAGGAGGCTGCGATGAGTTTTTTTGAGTCAGGATGCCGACGTTGCAGTGCGCTGGTCCACGGCGGAGC
>JANMIF010000350.1:0-5358 GCA_031375695.1 Planctomyces sp. | reverse complement strand
GACGTCACGAGCGTGGCGTTCAGCCCGGACGGGAAACGGCTGGCGTCGGCAAGCTCGGATCAGACGGTGAAGGTGTGGGAAGCCACAAGCGGAGCGGAGTCGCTCACGTTGAAAGGGCACACCCTCCCGGTCAAGAGCGTGGCGTTCAGCCCGGACGGGAAACGGCTGGCATCGGCAAGCTCGGATCAGACGGTGAAGATGTGGGACACCACGAGCGGAGAGGAGTTGCTCACGTTGAAAGGGCACACCGTCGGGGTCATGTGCGTGGCGTTCAGCCCGGACGGGAAACGGCTGGCGTCGGCAAGCCACGATCAGACGGTGAAGGTGTGGGACGCCACGAGCGGAGCGGAGTCGCTCACGTTGAAAGGGCACACCTTCGGGGTCATGAGCGTGGCGTTCAGCCAGGACGGGAAACGGCTGGCGTCGGCAAGCTCGGATCAGACGGTCAAGGTCTGGGATGCCACGCCTCGGCCATGAACCGCGACGATTCGCTGGATAGGAATTCACAGCGTGGTCCTGAGGCTTGTCAATGAAAGTGGAAGCGGAGCAGCCATGATGAAGAATGCCAACGAAACCCTGATTCGAAATGAGATGACTCACCTTACGGCGAGGATTGTTGTCATTCTGGCCGTCATCGGGTTCGCGAGGGCTGATCGACCGGAACAGGTATTGGGACAGGAGCAAGAACCGCTCACGCTGACTGGCCACACCGCCGCAGTTTGGAGCGTAGCGTTTAGTCCGAACGGAAAATGGTTGGCGTCGGCGAGCCGCGATCAGACAGTGAAAGTTTGGGACGTCACAAGCGGCCAAGTGAAACTCACGTTGGAAGGGCACACCGATCCGGTTCTGAGCATGGCGTTCAGTCCGGATGGGAAACGACTGGCGTCGGCAAGCGGCGATCGGACGGTGAAGGTGTGGGACGCCACGAACGGCCAGGAGACGCTCACGTTGAAAGGGCACATCAGCCGGGTCGCGAGCGTGGCGTTCAGCGCGGACGGGAAACGGCTGGCGTCGGCAAGCTTCGATCAAACGGTGAAAGTATGGGACGTGATCCCACGAACGGATTGACGGCATCGAGACCAGCAAGAAAGGCGCGCGGCCAGCAAACAACAATGCGAATAGATCGTGAGCAGACATATCAGTTCCTGACCTGTGAGTTGGAGTTCGTCGGGCAATTCATCGCCGCGACGACTCCCCAAGGCCGCGTCCTGCTCGGCGTCTACGCGGTCGGCGCTCACCAGGTGTTGGTACGACCGTCATCGTCACAGGGTTGCCCGTTCTGACGACCGAATTTGGCCAGGGACGACGTTCGTCCTTTGCTGCACAATAAGCCGGAGCTCCACTAACTGGGGGAATTCGCCACCGTGGTGTTCAAGTCAGAAGACCTCTCGCTCTAGCCAGCAAGGAATCCCGCCATGAATTCTCCTCGTTTATTGATGCTCGTTTCGATGTTGCTGTTCTCTGTCTTGATGGTTGCAACTTCAAAGGTCAGCGCGTGCCCTATTTGCCGTGTTCGTGCGCCGCTGGCACTTGCCAAGCAGGTCGCTGAGTCAGACGCAGCCGTACTTGTGCGGTGGGTCGAAACGAAATCTCCGGAGGCAACGCTCGGCGGAAGCACAACATTCTCGATCATCGACGTCTCGCGCGGGCCGAAAGACAAACTCAAGCAGGGCGACAAGATCACTATTTCGCGTTTCCTCGGCGGCATGAAAGGGGATTTGTTCTTTTTGATGGGAGAAACTGATGAGACCGACGAGAAGATCGAATGGAATAACCCGTTGAAAGTCACCGACTCCAGCTACCGATACATCGTGCAAGCTCCGTCACCAGAGACACCGAAAGCCCAGCGGTTGGAGTACTTTCTGAAGTTCCTCGAAGCCTCCGACCCACTGATCTCCAAAGATGCCTACGAAGAATTCACAAACGCGTCCTACGAAGACATCGTGATGCTCAAAGACAAACTAGAGCGTGCGAAGATTTGCCAATGGATCACCAACACAGAGACCCCGCCGATTCGACTGACGTTGTATGGGCGGCTGTTGGGACTGTGTGGCAATGCCGATGACGCCGTGATGCTGCGAACCAGGATTGGCGAATACTCTCAAGAGTTTCGACTGGGGCTCGACAATGGTCTGGCGTGGCGACTGGAGCTCGACGGTCTGATTTCTGGCTACCTCTTGCTGACGGGAGCCGAGGGCTTGGATTTCATCGACGAAAAGATTTTGAAAGCGAAGGATGCTCCCTTCGCAGAAACCTACGCCGCCATGCAGGCATTGCGATTCATGTGGACTCACGGAGATGGGCGGATCAGCCAGGACCGTCTGAGACAGTCGATACGCGAACTGCTGGACCGGCCCTATTTGGCGGATCTAGTGATCGCCGATTTAGGGCGTTGGAAAGATTGGTCGGTGCAGGATCGCTTGATGAAGTTGTACGGCACTGGTGAGTTGGACCTGCCGATAATCAAACGCGCGATCGTCCGGTTCTTGTTAACTATGGAGAAGAGCCTGCCTCCCGACTCCGCTGCCGCGCGAGAGACCCGCCAGAACATCGACAAACTGCGAGTTCAAGACCCCAAGACATTCAAAGATGCCGAGAAATTCTTCTCTTTGCAGTGATTGGACTTTTCACTTGAGGACACCGGACATGCCATCTGATCCGCGTTCAGTGCAAAACTTTGGTCGCAACGTCAGCTTCCTTCCCAAGAGTGCTTATCAACCGAAGTTGGAAGATGAAGTGCTACGGATTCTCGCCGAGCACCGAGGCTCCCGAATTCGAGTCGTCGGGCGACTGCATTCCTACAGCGAGGCCGCTTGTTGCGAGGATGTCATGCTCGACCTGCGGCATTTGAACGCAGTGCAGATCGAACGACGCGACAACGGAGTTTGGGCGACGATTGGAGCGGGTTGCCAAGTGAAGCGTGTGCTCGCCGAGTTGGAACAGCAGGCGGGACTCACGTTGCCTGCGGTCGGTCTCATCACCGAGCAAGCGATTGCGGGAGCGATCTCAACTGGGACGCACGGATCGGGGAAGCACAGTCTCTCGCACTATGTCGCTGAGGTCCGAGTCGCCACTTACGACGCCGCGACCGGTGAGCCAGTAATTCGCACGATCAACAACGGCCCGGAACTGCGAGCCGCGCGATGTTCGTTGGGATGCCTGGGAGTCATCGTTTCGGTGAGCTTCTGGGTTCGCCCGCAGTACTGCGTCGAAGAGCATTTTCGCCGGTACGACACGCTCGCCGAAGTCATCGCTGCCGAGGACGCATTCCCGCTCCAACAGTTCTATTTCATGCCGTGGAAGTGGGATTATTGGGTCCAACATCGACGCGAAGTGTTGGCTCCAAGAAGTTGGCTGGCGCTGATCTATCAAGCCTATTTCTTCATAGCCATGGAAGTCGGACTGCATCTGGTGGTCATCTTCCTGTCGAAACTATTCCGCTACCGCTGGGCAACGCATTTCTTCTTTCGTCGGGTGTTGCCGTTGACGGTCATTCGCGGCTGGAAGGTTGTCGGCAAGTCTCAGGACATGCTGGTGATGGAGCACGAATTGTTTCGTCATGTCGAAATTGAAATCTTTGTCACAAGACCTCGGCTGACGGACGCAATCGCCTTCGTGAAGGAGTTCGTGTGTTACTTCGATGGCGACGGCAACGCGTTGTCGGCGGCGACGCGAGAACAATTGGAGCAACTCGGACTTCTGAATCCGACGGACGTGGGAGCGTACACCCACTGTTATCCGATTTGCGTCCGGCGAATCCTCCCAGACGACACGCTGATTTCGATGGCCAGTGCCGACGACCAGGACAGCTACTCGATCAGCTTCAACGGCTACGCGCGTCCCTCAGAGCTTCAGGGCTTCAATCGCTTTTCGGAGGTGCTCACTCGCAGCATGGCTAGCTTGTTTCACGCACGGCCACATTGGGGAAAGGTCTGCCCGATGGATGCCGCGACGGTGAAGATACTTTACCCACACTTGGCGAAATTCCAGCAAGTTTGTTCAGAGTTCGACCCCGATGCCCGATTCCGCAATGACTGGTGCTCGCGGTTGTTGTTTGCCGAGTAGATCGGCACTTGCCGTCGGGGACTAATAGGGACGAGTGACAACAGAACGGCATCATAAGCCGGTCACCAGAAGCGGCGGTCGGCGCGTTTTTCATCCTCAAAGGTTTCTGGACACGGCCCTGTTACCTTGTCGCACGATGGAATTCGTCCCCGACGTTCCAAGTCGGCAATTGGTTGGTGTTGGCGACGTCGCGGGCGACGTCCAGCATGAACTCGGCCAACACAACGAAGCCTGAGAAATCCCAGTCCGGCTGAAATTCATCCTGCGGCGAGTGGTACGCCTTGTCGTTGAAATCCTTGTGAGCTTTGGTGGCGAAGTCATCCGGCTTGCCGGTGATCTTCATTCCCGCCGCGACGGAAAACGCGGGGACGCCCGACCGCGCCATCGAGAAATGGTCCGAGCGGTAGAAGATTCCCAGGTGTGCCCGCTGGTCCGTTTCGATCTCCAGGTGGCTCCTCTCGGCTGCCGCTTTGACTGTCGGCCAGATCGACGTGCGGTCGGCACCTGTCACGACGACCGAGGCCGGGACGCCCAGCGGCAGGATCATGTCGACATTCAGATTGAGCGCTGTCTTGCTCAGAGGGATGAGCGGATTCCGGGTGTAGTACTTGGAACCGAGCAGCCCTTTCTCTTCGGCGGTGACGGCCAGGAACACCGCGGATCGTTTGGGCTTCGGCGACTGTTGCGACCACGCGCGGGCGAGTTCCAGCAGGAGGCCGCAGCCAGTGGCGTTGTCCGCCGCGCCGTTGTAGATCGCATCACCGAGGACCGGCTTGCCGATGCCGAGATGATCCCAGTGCGCGGTGAAGACGATCGCCTCGGATTTCAACGTCGCATCGCTCCCTTCCACCAGGCCGACGACGTTGTGACTGACGAAGTTCTCGATGCGGGTCGGGAGGTTGCCTTTCAAATTCACACCGAGCGAAGAGGGCTTGAACCCCTTGGTGTCCGCCTCGCGCAAGGCGTCTTCCAAGGTGCGGCCCGACAGTCCTAGGAGCTTTTCACCCGCTGTTCGAGAGAGCCAGCCCGCGAACGCCAGCACGGGTTGACCGGGTTCCCGCTTGAGCTGCGCACTTTCCAGCCGCCGAACGACCGAGTACGGATAACCCGCAGTTTCATTCGTATGAATGATGAAGCAAGCCTTCGCTCCGCGCCGAGCAGCCTCCTCGAATTTGTACGTCCATCGTCCGTAATACGTCAGCGCCGTGCCTCCGAAGAATTTGGGATCGCTCGAGGGCGGCTCATTCGTGAAGAGGACGACAATCTTCCCCTTCACATCGACACCCTGATAAT
>JANMIF010000279.1:0-1566 GCA_031375695.1 Planctomyces sp. | reverse complement strand
CATCGACGGCGAGTCGTTCGCGCCGGGATTTTTCGTTTGGAACTCGGAAGTCGGCCGCCGTTCGCTCGGCATGCAGTCGTTCTGGTTCCAGCGCGTCTGTCAGAACCACATCGTGTGGGACGCGACGCAAGTCGTCGAGTTCTCTCGCAAGCACACGGCCAACGTCCGTGACGGCTTGCTGGAGATTCGTCGGCACATCGAAGCCCTGATTGCCAAGCGAGATGCTCGCCGCGACCAGTTTGCGGACGTCCTCAAGAAGGCGATGCAAACGCGGCTCGGTTCTGATTCCGACGAGGTTGCGAAAGAACTCGTCAAGCACGGGATTCCTCAGCATTACATCAAGGATGCGATGGAAATTGCCCGTGCCCAGGGCGGGTTCACGATCTTCGCGTTGGTCGATGCACTGACGCGGCTCACGCAACGAATCACGTTCGCTGCTGATCGTGCGGACGCCGACTACAAGGTGGCCCAACTCTTGTCGCTGGCCCTCGTGGCGTAAGGCGGTGTCGCATGGACCCGCAAACCGCTTGGGATCAATTGCAGGAGGCGTATCGCAACCGCGATTGGGAAGCAGTTCGTGAACTTGCTCAGTCGTTGCTCGACTGGCTGGATCGCGGTGGCTTTTCACCGGTGACAGCGGAAGGGAATCGGAATGATGCCGCTCGGCAACGGGCGATCGTCATCCGGTTCTGCAATTCCGTGCTGCAACAGATGGTCGATTCATTGCCGCCATTGTGCGAGTGCTTTCGACCACATCCGTAACCGGACCTCGACGTTCGAGGACCGTCGTTTCTCAATCTGTTTCTTCCATCAAAGGAGACCTTGTTCATGTCAACCGCCACAAAACCGAAACCCAAAGAGGCGAAGAACCGACCGGTTCACGAGGTTCGCTTCGGCCGCATTCGTGCTGCCATTTGGCAGAACGAAACGGAAAACGGTCCACGCCACAACGTGACCATTACTCGGCTCTACAAGGACGGCAACGAATGGAAGGATTCAACGAGTTTTGGCCGCGACGACCTGCCCCTTGTGGCGAAAGTCTGCGACCAAGCCCACACGTGGATCTTCGAGCAAGCTGCGGAACGCTCGAATGGGAACGGCCACAGTGAGAACGGTGATCAAGGCGGTGAAGATCGTTACTAACCGTCGAGATTCCGGCAGTTTGACAGTCATCAACAAGAAAGGATTTGGAGAGCGGCACCACTGGCCTCTCTCCCCTTGCGCTGAACGGCGTTTCCGGTCTGCGAATCCGCGCCGCATGAGTTTGCATCAAACTCCCAATGAAACTTGTGTCCCTGAAATCACTGCGACTTCATCCCGAAGCGAACCGCGTTCCCCGGATGCCGCCGGAGCAGGAGGCGGAGTTTCGAGCCGACATTGCCGAGCGAGGTATTCGGGTTCCTATCGAGATCATCGACGGGCGCGTCATCGTCGATGGCAGGAGCCGCTATCTGGCGGCCAAGCAACTGGGCATCAAACGAGTCCCCGTGATCCGCGCGCCGCTGAATGGCGACGATCCCGTCCTCTACATGTTGCGAGCGGCCACCAAACGCCGTCACCTGACCG
>JANMIF010000251.1:0-21570 GCA_031375695.1 Planctomyces sp. | reverse complement strand
ATCAGCTACACCGGCGGCACCGGCAATGACGTCGTGCTGACCCGGAACACTCCGACCGCTTGGCAGAACTGGCAGGTCGCGAAATCGCTTTCTGGCACGCGCGCTGGAACTGCTTTTGTTTCAGCACGATCTGCGAGTCAGTCTGACTGCTTGTGGCCGGATTCTTGCCGCCAACTTGAAGTACCTGGGACATTTTCTCGCACCGACGGCGGTTGCGGCCCTGCCGCTGCTGCTGATCTTTGTGCAACTGGAATCGTGGTTCGATCGACGTCCGCTGAAGGTGGGTGAATCGGCGGTGATCGTTGTCGAATTGGCTCGGTCACAGCCAGTCGCCAACACGCTGGCCGTGGTCTCCGCCTCCAACGCGGTGCGTGTCGACTCGCTGCCGGTACGCATTCCCGTTCGAAATGAAATGGCTTGGCGAGTTGTTGCATCAAACGCGGGAATCGGTTGGATCGATATTACGATTGACGGTCAGTCCGAGCGGAAGCATGTCGTGGCTGGCGCAAACGTGATCCGATCATCGGTGCGGCGCGATCAACAAAGTTTCATGTCGCAATTGCTGAATCCGTCCGAGCCTCCCTTGCCAACGAATGGGCCGCTGCGGCGAATCGAAGTTTGGTATCCGCCGCGCGAAATTTGCATCGGCTATACGAAGATTCCGTGGTTCATTGCTGCGGTGTTGTTGATGATGGTGTTTGGTTTGGTCATGGGCCGTCTGGCCGGAGTGCGGATCGCCTGAGTGAGTCGTCCATGATTACGGTCGTTTCCGGTTTACCCCGATCAGGTACCTCGCTGGTGATGCAGATGCTACAAGCTGGCGGCCATCCGATTTTGTGCGATGAACACCGCCCAGCAGATGCCGACAACCCACGCGGGTATTTGGAATATGCCAAGGTCCGCACGCTGGAACGGGACGCTACATGGTTGGCGGAGGCCGAGGGTCGAGCGGTGAAAATCGTCAGTCCGTTGCTCACTCGGCTGCCGACAGGGTTCGACTATCGTGTGATTTTTGTTCGCCGCAATCTGCACGAAGTCGTCCGTTCGCAAGAGCAGATGCTGCAGCGTCGGAATCAGCCGATCGGACCAGACAAAACGGCGATGATCCAGCATTTTGAGCGGCATCTGACATCAATTGACGAATGGCTCGCGAGTCGGCCGGACATCCAGGTGCTGAACTGCCAACACGAAAGCTTGATCCGCGATCCTGACACCGTGGCACGCGCAATTGCTCAGTTTTTGGAGCAAGTTTCGATTCTGGGTGTAAATCAAATGGCTGGCGTCGTTGACCCAGCTCTACACCGCCAACGAACACCGGCTCTGCAACAAGGGAGTTCGTAGGTTTGATTCCGCTTGGCGGAATCGCATGGCCGTTTTGTAGACCAGACGAACGCGCTCGACTTGAACTTCTTCGTTCATAATGTTGCGAATCCGGCGATTTGGGATCACGTACATGTTCGAAACTGTCTGGCTTTGACTCGTCGAATCCGCCGATCGAGTCGCTGGTTTTGAAGTGTCGAATGCCACTTCGGTCAATCTCACGACTGACGCGGAAATTTCCGAAAGGTCGAAGCGGTGAAAACAGTTGTATCTCGCGCAACTATTGTGTCGTTGAACGTCGCAGGAAATGTCGTGGGGGCCTCCACGAAGCGTGATTAATCAGGCAAGGACCGGACGATCTCACAATCACGCTTGTAGCGTTTTTAGGACTTATTCGCCAAGAAAAAAAAGACTCTCAACATAAGCGAGTTCCCATGTTACGGAAATGTCGCTCAATTGTGATGGCCGCTTGTCTGCTTGCGGTAACTCTCGTGACGTCGACACTGGCGCAACCACGATCCGAATCCACATCGCGAATTCGTGCTCCAAAGGCGGTCTCGACTCAGGCGGCTTCTGACGACGACGTTCGCGATTTCGTTGACAACGTCGATCGCCCTGCGGCGACGATTGATGTGGTGATGGGACAAGGCCGGCTGATCAGCTTGAAGCAGGATCTGGCCAAAGCCAACAAACAAAGCCCCGTGATTGCAGTCGGGGATCCGTCGATCTTGGATTTTGATCTGGTCGGTCCTCGGCATATTCGGGTCACGGGATTGCGAATTGGCGTGACCGACTTGGCGATTACGACTCCTGATCAGAGAACATTTAGCTTTGAGGTTCGCGTTATCGTGGATCTGGAGTTGTTGGAGACGCGACTCTCCGGCGCGTTTCCCGATGCGTCACTTGATTTGGAACAGATGCGAGATCACATCATCGTACGTGGCGAAGTTCGCGACACACGTCAAATGGAACGTGTTCTGGAAACGATTGAGGCGTATTTGGCTTCGTTGCAAGCCGCCCAACTGCGGCGAATCCAGGGGGGGCAAGGAATCGGTGGAGCGGCGAGCCCGGATCAACGACCCCAGGCGGCAGCGGCAGCGGGAGGCCGTGGCGGCGCTCCTGTGGACATTGCTCCGTCCGAGCAAGATTTGCAAATCACGGCCGCCGTAGCGCCCCCAAAAGTCATCAACTTGCTCCGTGTTCCAGGATCGCAACAGGTTCTCCTAAAGGTGCAGGTGGCCGAGTTGAACCGAACGGGCCTGAGGCAATTGGGCGTCAGCTTGCAAGGAACGGATGGCACATCGAACTTCGGAACGAACATCTCGGGAACAAATCTCGCTTCCCCATTCTTCGGTTCTGCACCGGCCTCGTCGATCGCAGGATTGATCACGAAAGGGAATGCAAACGTCGCATTTACCGTGGATGCTCTACGGCGGAATAATCTGCTGAAGATTCTGGCCGAGCCGACTCTGGTCGCGTATCACGGACACGAGGCGACGTTCTTGGCGGGGGGTGAGTTTCCCGTCCCCGTGTCTCAAAATACCGGTGGTGCCGGATCGACTCCGACGGTTCAGTTCAAAGAGTTCGGGGTGCGATTGGGGTTCGTCCCGCACATTCTGGATGATGAACGAATCCGTTTGGCGGTTACCCCGGAAGTTAGCAACATCGATAACTCATTGGGCACGATTTTAGTTGCCGGTGGAACGAAGGTTCCCGGATTGAGCACTCGCCGATTCAATACGACCGTCGAGCTGCGTCAGGGACAAACTTTGGCGATGGCCGGTTTGTTGCAAGTCACGCTGGACTACGAAACAAACCGCATTCCCGCGTTAGGCGATGTGCCGGTCATGGGAGCTTTCTTCAGCAACAATACGGGCAAGCGCATCGAAAAAGAGTTGATCGTGCTGGTCACGCCACTATTGGTCGAGCCGATTGAAGCCCATGAAGTCGGCCCCGTGCCAGGTTCGGAAATCAACGAACCCAATGATCTGGAGTTCTATTTGCTGGGACGGATTGAAAGCCGCATTGGCTGCGACTTCCGCTCGACCACCACCTGGGACGATCCACTGCATTGTTACCGTCGGATGAAACTGGAAAGCCGTTACTGCTCCGGTCCGGTCGGATTTTCGTGTCCGAACGTACCTTCGTGTCGCTAGAGAAAGTCCGCGACTCAATTCATTAGGTGTGGGGATTGTCCGATGAGACTGCGAAACTTGGGTTGGACTCGTCAAGTTCTGATGTCGGTTGCCGTGACCGCGTCCCTGGTGCATTCGGCTTTCGGCCAGGATTCGATTGCCGTTCCGCCTGCACCGGCTGCGGATCTTGGCGAATCGGGCGGTTCATCCGCTGTCAACAGTACGGCTCGGCAATGTCAGCCCTATCAAACGTGCCCTCAGAGTCCGGGGCCGTGCCAATACTATGAACCAGAGCCGTGTTGTCGACAGTCGTGGTGGGCGCGCTGTAAAGCGAAAAAACAGGCCAAATGTTTGGGCTACCCAGAAGAGTTCGAAGAGATTCCGTTTGGTTCCCTGACGAACGGGCTGATTCAACAACCGGTGGTTCGTGGTCATCAATCTCGCATGGCGATTTATCACTACGACTTCATTAAAGGGACCGAGCAACTGAACTCAGCCGGTCGGCGGCGTGTCTCGCGGTTAGCTGGGATGGTTCAATCGGGATGGGGGCCGCTCATCATCGAAGAGTCCACCGATCAGGAACTGGATCAGCAACGCCGGGCGGCGGTGCTGCAGGAATTGTCTCTGGTTTGTCCCGTAGCTTCGGTGGATTCGGTGGTCGTGGGATTCCCAATCGGCGCCGGATTGAACGGAGTCGAAGGTCGGGCGATCTATCACAGCCTAATGAATCAGACTGGTTCGCGTGGTGTCGGTGCGGTGAGCCGAGGCGGCGGTTTCACGCCCTCGTCGAATTCGTCATCGAGTAGTTCGAATTCGAGTCTTGGCGCCGGCAGTTGAGCCAGTGACACGGTCGTTGTCGGTTGGCAATCTTGCGAGAGGTTGAGCGCATGAAGTGCTGCGTTCGACTATGTCCCGCGAGATTGACGACGGAGTCGTGAATAGCCCAGTTTCAAGGAGGACGAACGATGATCCAAATGCGCGTTTCGCGTGGACTCTTGTTGGTGGTGTCGTTGACGGCGATAACTCCTGGTTGCAAGAGTTTTGGATCCGGCTCACACGATTTGTCGATGCGGAAACGGATGTCTTCCGATGCTTCGTCAACGAAAGTGGCCGCTCATCCGCATCGAAAAAAGTCGGCTTCCGATCTCGATCCGGGGGACGCGCAGCCCGGCCGTCTTTCTGCCGCTTGGCATAAAATCCGCGGACACGACCCGAATGCGAAACAACAAGCGGATATGCAAATTGCGTTTGCTCAAATGCAAGAATCGCAAGGGGCAACCGAAGAAGCAATTAAGGGCTACCAAGAAGCCCTGCAACTTGATCCTGACCGCGCCGATGCACATTGGCGTCTGGCCATTCTCATGGACCAGCAGGGCCGAGCGAAACAGTCCGCGATGCACTTTCGGGAGGCTATCGCCAAAGACCCGAACAACGCGAACCTCCATGCCGATTTTGGGTACAGTTTGTACTTAAAGGGACTCATGGAAGAATCCGAGGTGGAGTTGCACAAGGCGTTAAAAATCGACCCAGAAAACCGCCGCGCCCATAACAATCTGGGACTTGTGTTGACCGCACAGCGACAGCCGGAAGACGCACTCAGGGAGTTTAGGAAGTCGGGCTGTAGCGTTGCCGAAGCGCACTCGAATCTTGGCTTCGCCTTGGCACTTCAAGGGAGCATGTGCCAGGCAAAAGAAGCATATCAAACCGCACTCAAGCGAGATCCGAAACTGCGGATCGCCCAGGATGGTCAAAAGAGTCTCTCCGCAGCGGTTGCAGCTTTGGATGAAGACGAAAGCCTGCAAGCCGCGAGAGGCCCACAACTTCCGGAACCGATCGAGCAGGCGAGTTTGACGACTTTTGCCGATGAGTCTGATTCAGTTGGGACGTCATCGACTTCCCGAACCCGCCGTGTTCGCCCAGTACGCTTCGGAAATTGAGCCGATTATGGATTCTGTGCTCATAACCGCACTCGGTACGCAACGGGCTTTGCGGTTCCCCGAAGAAATCGCTTGCCATTTCTGATTTATCAAGTTAGCGTCGTGCCCTAATTGAGTTAGAGCATCTAGCCCCATGACGCGAATGCTATGAAGACGGTAAGCCTACATGCCCCTGTTGCCGGCGCGAACATCCTGTTGGTAACGACGGATGACCCGCTGGCGGTTGCTGTTACGGAAGCAGTGCAGGGAATTTCAAATTGTGCGATTTGCGTCTGTTCCACACTCCGCGAGGCTCTGGAGTATTGCACTTCGGGCGGAATTCACGTCGTCGCCCTGCATCACGCGGCGAACGGTCGGATTGAGCCGATCCAGGAATTCTGCCGACAGGTTCATGGCTGCGGAGTCCGTGTGCTTGCACTGAGCGACCAACACCGGCCGCAGGATGAACTCGATCTCAGGCATTTGGAAAATGTGGACTACCTGGAGCGACCCCTCGATTTGCGGCGTTTTTCATTTCTGGTGCGGCAGGCCACGTTGCGAGCTCAACTCCAGTCATCCCAGCGGACTCAAGTTAATTCCGCAGCAGATTCGCACGAGAATCTGGCACCCTGCCTGGTCGAAGGTTGTTTGGAAACCCGTCGGCTGATGAGCCAAGTCACGCGAATCGCGCAACAGGACGCGATGATTCTGCTGATGGGCGAAACCGGGACAGGAAAAACTCGACTGGCCAGGATGATTCATGATCTTTCGCCCCGTCGCGAGGAGCCGTTTGTCGTCATTAATTGCGGGAGTTGTTCATCGAGCCTCATGAATAGTGAGCTGTTTGGTCATGCCAAGGGGGCTTTTACGGGCGCGGATTCTCACCGCGACGGAAAACTTCTGGCAGCCGGTTACGGGACTGTTCTGCTCGACGATATCGAAGCGCTGCCAATTGAATCTCAAGTCAAACTTTTGCGGGTGCTTGAGAAAGATGGCGAGTTTGAGCCGTTGGGCTCCAATAAAACTCTCAAGTTGAACGCGCGCGTGATCGCGGCGTCCAATCAGCCTTTGGCAGAACTCGCCGAGCGGGGACAGTTCCGCAAGGATCTTTATTACCGGGTCAACGTTGTGGAATTCCGGTTGCCGAATCTGCGAAATTGCCGCCTCGCCATCGAGCCATTGGCTCGGCGTTTTGCTGCTCAGGCTGCACCCACTGGTGCCTCGGTCGTCGTCTCGAACGAAGCGATTTGCGCTCTGGAGTCCTATGACTGGCCAGGAAACATTCGCGAGTTGGAGCATGCGATTCGGCGAGCGGTCATGCTCTGCTTCAATTTGACGATCACCCTGGCCGACTTGCCCGAAAGCGTTCGCGGAGCGGTAGAACTCAACACGCCGCTGGTGGCGGACGAACGATTCTTGCCAAGCGGCTCATCGGGAAACAAGTTGGAGAATTTTTCCACGCATCCTTTGAAGCTTCAGTCCACGGTTCGGACGTTGATGGAGTGCGGCGGAAATAAGGCGGCGGCCGCGCGAAAGCTTGGGATCAGTCGTGAAGCGCTCTACAAGCGGATTCGCAAATTCTCCGCTCGATAACCCGAGGCGTTAGCAAGGGCGAACACTCCTCAATATCCTCAATTCGCCTGAATCTAAGAGTCGCGTCCCCTAGATCTCCTCGGCTGGCGAAGTATCAAATATATTCGCTTTTTCTTGTTGAGCAGCAATCGGACAGTGAGCGACCGCCGCTGGCGGCGCGCGAATCGCCCGGTTGGCGAGTGTTGTACGAAGATGAGGTCGCTGTGTTGATTGTGCCGTAAGACCACGAAGGTTAAGCGATGTTATGGGATCCCTTGGAACTCTGGCCCAGGTGGCGTACTCCCTTGTGGGTTCTGCTCGCGATCCTGGGGCTGGTAACTCAGGGACCACACTTGGTAAGCAATCTGCGTCCGGCGGAGGGAGACGGAGTCGACTTATTTCAAGACTGGGCATCCGCGAGAAACTTTCTCGAGGGACTACCGATCTACACGCCGCATTCCGTAACGATTCCGCGTTATCTGGGTTACACGGCGATCCCGATCGATCGTCAGGCCGTCTCAAGTCCGGACATGGTCTCACCCGATTCGGGGTTACATTCCGAGAACATTCAGCAGACGTCGGCAGTTGTCAAAATTGAAATCGATTACAACGCGCATCCTCCCTCGTCCGTGTTGTTGGTGTTGCCGGTGGCTCCGTTGGAGTACGCGAATGCCGTGCTGGTGTGGAACCTCGTCTCACTGGCGGCGCTGGCGTGGAGCGGTTGGCTAATCCTGCGGGAATTGAACGTGCCGCTGACGAGCTGGTCTGTCTTTCCGCTCTTGGCCATCGCGTTGCAGTGCAATCCATTGCAGCAGCAAGTGGCTTATGGACAGCTCAACGGAGTGTTGTTGCTGCTGTTCACCGGGGTGTGGTGGTCCGATCGGACGAAGCGTCCGGTGTGGGCGGGCGTGGGAGTCGGCGTGGCGGCGGCAATCAAGTTGTTTCCCGCGTTCCTGCTGTTGCACTTCGCATTGCGACGGCAGTGGCGGACGGTTGTCAGCGGAGTGCTCTCGCTGCTGGCTGTGACGGCCGCGACGGCCCTGCTTTTCGGCGTGGACTGTTTTCAAACATTCCTTCATAAGATTCTGCCGTACACGGCGGTGTTTCGTAGCCGGTGGACGAACTCCTCCTTGATCGGGTGGAGCACGAAGTTGTTCAACCCGGCGTCGCTTCAGGAACAGGTCGAGCCTTGGATTCGAAGCCCTTGGCTGGAGATGGCGGTGTCGGCATTGTTGTGCGGCGCGGTGCTGGTTCTGTGGATGCCGGCGGTGTGGCGAGCGTCCCACCGCGAGAGCCAAGACCGAGCGTTCGGGCTGAGCTTGACCGCGATGCTGCTCGTGTCGCCGATCACCTGGGACCACTACTTTCTGCTGTTACTGCTGCCAATCGTGCTGACCTGGAAAGGGCTGTCCGAATCGATGACCGAACGTTGGTGGTTTGTGTGGACCGTGGTCGTGCTCTGCGTATCTCCGTCGCTCTTTTGGATGGCGTTATTTCGTGATGGTTACCACAGCGTCCGTGGTGGTTACCACAACGTCGTCGCCGGGCCGTTCCATTCGCTGACAGTGCTGTCCGTTCATATATACGCATTGTTGAGCTTGTTCTGGCTTCAGGCTCGTCGCACGACGCTCAGTCGAAGTACAACGCTCGGCTCGGAATCAATCAAGGGGGCGAGTTGATGAGTCGAGTGCGGCGGTTCGCGGCCGTGATGTTTGTCGTGCTGTGGGTGGCTCTGTTGGTGTTCGGGAGCGGCCGGCTATTCCGCGATCCTGGGACGTTTTGGCACACGGTCGTCGGCGAACAGATCCTGGCAACGAGGCAGTTTCCGCAGAATGATGCATTCAGCTTCACGCACTCCGGTGAACCGTGGTTGGCCCAAAATTGGCTGTGCGAGTGCGCCCTGGCCATCGCGCATCGACTCGGCGGCTGGGATTCGGTGCTGCTCGTCACCGCCACAATCCTGGCGTCGTTTTACTCTTGGATCGCTTTTCGGTTGGCCAGGACCGGAACAACCTTGTCGTTGAGCAGCTTACTGATGGCGCTGACGATTGGAGCCAGTTCGTTCCACTTTCATGCTCGTCCACATCTGGCCACTCTGATCTTCTTGGGAGTGACGTTCGCCTGGCTGTGCGACTACGAGGCCGGCCGCATTCCGGCACGTCGGCTGGGATGGCTTGTTCCGCTGTTCGTGCTGTGGACCAACTCTCATGGTGGAGTGGTGGGCGGTCTGGCAACGTTGGGCTTGACCGTGATCGGCTGGCTGGGCCAAGTCGTAGTTCCGCCTTCCGGCGGTTCGAACTGCCGGAAGGTGGAACAGCGACCTGATTCGTGTGCAATTCCTGAGTGTCGCTTCGCACCGGGAGCCGACTGGAAAGTATTGTTGGCTGTGCTCGCGGGCTGTGTCGTCACAATCGTGATCAATCCTTATGGTTGGGAAGTGCCCCGAGCGTGGTTCTCGCTGTTGTCGTCGCGAGTGGTGGCCCAGGTGATGGATGAACACACGCCGCTCAGTGCCGCTCCCGAAGCTTGGCTGGTGCTGTTGCTGGGGGCGGTCTACATCGCCGCTTTGGCGGGAGCGGAGCGGCCATGGCGCGTGACTTGGTTGATTCCGTTGTGCTGGCTGTGGCAAGCGTGGACTCGGGTTCGTCATGGTCCACTGTTCGCGGCGACGGCGGTCTTGGCTCTGGCCGAGATGTTGCCGCATGTGCGCTGGATGCGATCGCTCGCCGTACGGGGAAGTCTGATTTGTCAGAGAGTTGATGTGGAAACTCGGCTGGCGGAGTCTTGGCGAACACGGCTTGCGACGGCATGGTTGCCGGTATCACTGGTGCTCACGTCGATGGTGTTTCAAGTGGCAAACGTGTCGCTGCCGGTGATCGGTCGAGGCTGGGTCCGTATGGATTCGAGCCACTGGCCGATGGACTTGCTGCCCGACTTGCAGCGCCTCGCCGCTGAACGGCCCAGCGGCACACGGGTATTCAACGACATGCTCTACGGCGGGTTCTTGATCTACCATACGCCGACGCTACGAGTGTTCATCGACGACCGCTGCGAACTTTACGGCGACGCGGACCTCGTTCGACTGGTGGAGGCCGCCAGCCATCATCCCGAACGGATCGATGACTGGGCGGAGACCTACGAGTTCGAGTTGGCTCTGGTCGAGAATAACAGTCCCTTTGAACGCCATCTGCGCGAGTCGCCCCGATGGCACCCGCTGCGCTGCGGACGCTGCGCAGCGTTGTACGGTCGAGTGGCTTCGGTGAAATGACCGATTTGTGATTGCCGAATTGCGATTTTGAGAATCGCTAAATCGGAGATCGCCAATCTCCAATCGAAAATGTTGCAAATGACATCCGATCCAGAAAAGCCCAGACGAGATTGGTGGGACGCATCGCGCGTGCGATTCGTGTGCCTGACGATCTTGCTGATGAACGTCGGACTGATCGTGGCGGCGTTCGTCACTTGGGACGGTCGCCGCACGATGTTCGGTGTGCCGCTAGGAGTCGATTATTCGTGCTTTCATGCCGCCGGCCTGCTGCTGGACCGGGGTCAAGCGGAGCGGTTGTATGACCTCGATCTTCAAGACAAAGTCCATCGCGAGTTGCATCCGGCGACGTTGTCATTCGAACGGATGCCGTTCGTCAACCCGCCGTTCTTCGCGTTGCTGTTCTGGCCGTTGGCGAAGTTGCCGTATTCGGTTGCTTACGGCGTGTGGCTCGCATTGACGGTGGCGCTGTTTGCCGGCGGTTGGTGGCTCAGTCTGCGCGGCACGCCGGGGTTGAGTCGACGTGACCGCTCGATGGCCTGGTTGTTGGCCCTCTCGTTCGAACCGTTTATCGTGGAATGCTGCATTGGTGGACAGTCTTCAGCGTTCGGCTTCTTCTGGATCGCACTGGCGCTAGACTGTGAACGCCGCCGCCAACCTTTCGCCGCCGGACTCGCCTGGGGGATGTGTCTTTACAAACCGACATTTCTGTTGTTGGTCGTGCCAATGTGCCTCGTGACCCGACGTTGGCGACAGTTGGCTGGGTTTGTCGTCACGTCTCTGGCCCTGGCCGCCGTCTCGTGGGCGACCGTCTCCGCCGTCGGTTGCCGTGAGTATTCGCGGCTAGCACTCGAATTTCTTCACCAAAGCGCGGGTACGAGGTCGGTGTTCCGCCATGCCAAATATGTCGATCTGGTGTCCGCATTCCGGCTCTGGGCGGGAGAAACGCTGTCGGCGGTCGATCTACTGCTGTTGGCAAGCCTCTCGGGCGCGTTGCTCGTCGCGCTAATCCATGCTTGGTGGCGGAACACCGACGGCGAAACGGACTCGTCGAGCACGAACGAATGGCTCTGGGCCGCGACGCTGACAGCGACAATGGTTGTCAATGTTCATATGGCCATTTACGACACGCTTCCGGTGTTGTTGAGTCTGCTGTTGATTGCTCGGAACGCAACGCCATTGCGGCTGCCGGAAGGATCGCTGAGGCGATTGCTCGCAGCGGTGTACCTCGCACCCTGGGTGTCGGTGATCGCGGCCGAGCGTTTCGGTTTTCAAGCGATGTCGTGGGTCTTGGTGGGACTGTGCTTGTTCCTGCTGTTCGCGTGCCACCGTCCACCGGCTCGCGAGTGAGCTTTGCCTCATCAGGCGCTGCGTGTCGTGATGGCTTGATTAAACCGACAACCCGGTATCAACCCTCTCACTACTAACGCTTAAAGCGCCAACCGATGCGCCAACCAAAGCGCTATCCCCAAGCTGTCAACTCTTGTCAACTTCGTTTGACGGACGCTGTTTGTTTTCACTACGAGTGCTGCCTGAGATTGTTCTGTAATTTCGGGTGATCTGCGACAATTTTGTCCCCCCAGCGTCAATCGGCACGCCTGCTGCTTAGTACGAACTGACGCCGAGTGAGTGACCTGCTCATGCGAGTCGTGAGGTATCGGCCGTGTGGCTGGACTGTTCCATTTCAATTGCGTTGAAGAATAAGGGAGGTGTTTGATGTTGAAATTGTTGGCTATGCGAAATTTCTTGGGCCGGTTAATCCGCAACGAACGGGGTGCGGCGCTGGTGGAGTACGGCATGTTGGTGGGCCTGATTGCCGCCATCTGCGTCGTGGCCGTGACCAACTTGGGAACGAAAGTTTCCGCCGTGTTTGTGGCGATCAATACCGCGTTGGGAGGGCTTGGTGGCGGATCTTGAGCGATAGTGACCGCTTCGATGTGAGAGGCAAAAGAGGTTCCGACAGAATATGCCGGGCCTCTTCTCTCATTTCGGGCCACGTACCTGGACTTGTTTGGCAGGGGATGGATTTGTTGGCTTTATAGCAATGCGTTGGTTGCTCAGCCGCGTCGACGGAGAAGTGGGGGTGCGACATGGGGCAGGTTTGGACCATTCCGATAACCGTGGTTGTGGTCGCGGGGTTGGTTGCTGCAATCACTGACGTGTGGAAATACAAGGTGTACAATGTTTTGACGTTGCCGTTATTGGGGTCGGGATTGGTTTATCATGCGCTGACGGGTGGCCGAGAAGGGCTTCAACAGAGCTTTTTCGGAGCCTTATTTGGATTGGGAGTCTTGCTCATTCCACACTTGATGGGTGGGATGGGGGCGGGGGATCTCAAGTTGCTGGCTGGGGTCGGGGCGTGGCTGAAAATGCCTGGAGTTCTTTTCGTCTTTGTCGTGGCGGGATTGTTGTCCTCGCTGTATTCGGTGGTGGCGATCCTTTCGCGAAGTTCAGGGCGGCGTACTGCTTGGCTGGATGTGCAAGTCATGTGGCATCGATTTGCTTCCATTGGCCGGAGTATTGCCGCTGAAGACTGGGTCGAGACGGAATTGCAAAAGTCTCAGCCCCAGCGTCGGGTTATTCCCTTTGCTGTGATGGTCGCGGCGGGTATCGTGGCAACTGTCTTTTTCGTATCGATGTCCGGTCAAGGGATTGACAAGTGAAATGGTCGTGAGTGAAGTCTTGCGATTGCAAAACCATGAGCAAACACAAGCCTGGGGAGTGAAGCGATGAGTGCCCGAACGATTTTAATGGCGGTGCTGGCGATTGCGGCTGGATTGTCGGCTGTTGTGGGTGTCCGGCAATTGGCTCGGCTGAATCTGCCTGCGCAAGCAACCGAAAAGGTCATGGTGGTGATATCGAAAGCGAATGTGTCACGCGGCGTGCGTCTGTCGGCGAGCGATTTGACGGTCCAGGCGTGGCCGGTCGAATTGGTTCCGACGGGCGCAGCCACAGACATTAAACAGGTGGAGGGCCGGGTCACATTGGCCGCGCAGTTTCCGGGGCAGCCGATCTTCGATTCGCAATTGGCACCGAAAGATGCTCCCTCGGGGCTAGCAGCGTTGGTTCCCGAAGGGATGCGTGCGTTCACAATCCGGATGCCCACAGTCCAATCGGGCGTGGCTGGCTTCGTGTTACCGGGCAACAAAGTAGATGTGCTTTTGACAGTAAATAGCGCGGCGGAATTAGGAGGAGGCGCGGTCACCGTGACGCTGGTTCAAGCGGTCGAGATTCTGGCGGTCGATCAGAAACTAGATGCCCCGACCAAGAACAAGGTGGACACGGCGGATTTTCAGTCCGTCACGTTGCTGGTCACACCGAACCAAGCTTCCAAATTGAGCTTGGCCGGAAACAAAGGGACTCTGCAACTCGCTCTGCGCAATGGTGAAGATCACGACGCGAAAGGGTCAGGACCGATCACGATGGCGGACTTGCAGGATCTGACGATCGCCAAATTGTTGGGTCCGCTGGAGCCAGCGCGAGTCACTCCCGCTGCCGCCGCTGCTCCGGTTCCTCAGCAACAGGTAATGCGAGTTCGAACGCTGCGTGGTTCGAACGATAGTTATATCACGGTTAGCCCGTTTGAGGTCATTCCCAATTCAACAGACGCCAGCCCATGAATCGATGAAACTCCCGCAGAGCGCTAAGTGTTCTTGAAGTCTGATTTGTGAGATGGAATTGTTTGTCGGTAGTTTTCCAGAAGTCGGGCCAGTTTAATGCATACCGTGATTGCCAGTGATGACAAGACGGTGGCCGAGCGCATTACTCAAGGGTTGGCTCGCAAGGACTGGACATTTCAGTCTGCCGAGCAAATTGGGTTGCATGGGTTGCTGAACCACATTCAGCGAACTCCTCCAGACTTGCTGATCGTCGTTCTGCCAGTGGCTCATGTGGTATTGGCTGACGAGGAGTCAATCAGCGTCGAGCAGGCGTTACGGGGACGATACGCGGAAATCGTTGATGTTGCACACTTTGATGAGGAACTAATCAACATCCGGCAAGCGATGCGGGGCCGGTTGGTGGTCGTCGGTCCTCCGGAAACGAAGCTGATTCTCCGGACGCTTAACCACGTTGGGGCCGACTTCTATCTGGACGTGGACAATCTCGACGAGGAATTATTGGGTCTGATGCGGCGTCTGGACCACAGTGATCCGGGTAAGGTGATCGCCGTGGTTTCTCCCGCGGGTGGCTCGGGATCGACGACGCTAGCATGCAACCTGGCCACAGCACTCGCCCAACAACATGGAAGCTGCGGGCTGTTGGACTTAGACCTGTCTTCGGGTGCCTTGACGTCACTCTTGGACCTTAAGCCGGATAAGACCTTGGCGGACTTTTGCCGGCATCTAGACCACATGGACCACGAGATTTTCACGCGAATGTTACAACGACATGACAGCGGTGTGCAGCTATTGGCGGCCCCGCTGTCCTACGAGGACGTCGACTTTGTCACGCCGGAAGGAGTCGCCGCTGCGGTCTCACTGACACGCGGAATGTTCCGTCATGTGGTGCTCGACTTGGACCACACGTTTCGTAAGGAGCAATTGGAAGCTTTGCATCTGGCCGACGAAATTCTCGTCGTGTTCCAGTTGGAATTCGCGGTCTTGAAGAACGTAATGCGGATGTGGAGCTACCTGGAGAAGCGGGGCATCGACATGTCCCGTGTGCGTTTGATTGTCAACCGGTATGGATTGGCCAAACAGGTCAGTCTGCGCGAGGCAGAAAACGCATTAGGAAGGAAGGTGACGGAGTACCTGCCTGAGGATCCCAAGACGGTCAACCGTTGCAACAACAACGGCGTGCCAATGGTTTTGGATCGCCCAACGGCGACCCTCTCGCGGAAGATCACGCAACTTGCGGTGAGTCTGAACAGTGCCGTTCGTTGATACACCAATTTGGCACGATGCTCCGAATCGTGAATCGCGACGCGGATTGCCTAGCCACAATTTGGAGATTTGAAATGCCTTGGACAACAACGACACCTCCCAAAACCAACGGAGCCGTACGAGTCGATGATTCGCCGCTCAAGCCGCGAACTTCGGCGGCGTCCTCGGATGAATATCAGCGTGTGAAAAACGAACTTCACCGCCAACTGATCGCGGCCATGGATATCTCCGCTATGGGGTCGCTGGAAGAAGACGATCTGCGCCTGGAAGTTCGGCGGGCCGCGGAGGAACTTTGTCGGCAACGTCGCGATCTGCTGAATGCGGCCGAACGTGAGCGGTTGATCGAGGAGGTCATGGACGAGGCATTTGGCCTCGGGCCGTTGCAGTCTCTGATGGGTGATCAAACGATCTCAGATATTCTTGTGAATGGAATGGAGTCGGTTTTCGTTGAGCGAAACGGCAAACTGGAAGCTGTTGACATTCGCTTTCAAGACGAGGAACACCTGCTGAAGATTATTCAGCGCATCGTCACGCGAGTTGGCCGCCGAGTCGATGAGTCGAGTCCGATGGTGGATGCGAGGTTGCCAGACGGCAGTCGCGTGAACGCTATCATTCGTCCGCTGGCGTTGGATGGCCCATTGCTGTCAATACGACGTTTCGGGGCAAAGCCTCTGGACGCCAACGACTTGGTCGAGAAAGAAGCCCTGACTCCAGAGATGCTGCAATTCCTCTCGGCGTGCGTCAAAGGGCGAGTCAACATTCTCGTGTCGGGCGGCACCGGTGCCGGCAAGACGACGTTGCTCAATGCTCTCTCGCAATTCATTCCGTTTCAAGAACGAGTTGCCACTCTGGAGGATTCGGCGGAATTGCAGTTGCGGCAACCGCATGTGGTCCGCATGGAAACCCGACCTCCTAACATTGAGGGGAATGGGCAGGTCACTCAGCGGGACTTAGTTCGCAACGCACTGCGAATGCGTCCGGACCGGATCATCATTGGTGAATGTCGTGGAGCCGAGGCCCTCGACATGCTGCAGGCAATGAACACGGGTCACGAAGGAAGCATGACCACCGTGCATTCCAACGACACTCGTGATGCGACCAGCCGGCTGGAAGTCATGGTGGGGATGGCCGGTTTCGAGATGCCGATTTGGGTGGTGCGGCGGCAGATCGCGTCGGCAATTCATATCGTCATCCAGTTGTCCCGCCTGTTCGGAGGAGCACGCAAGGTGGTTAAGATCTCCGAGATCACGGGTATGGAAGGGGACGTGATCACAATGCACGATCTCTTTCAATTCAACCAGACGGGAGTGGACGCCAGCCACAATGCTCAGGGGTATTTCTGTGCGACGGGGATCCGGCCGCAATGTCTCTCGCGACTGGAAGCGTATGGCATCGATCTTCCGAAGGATCTGTTCGAGGCGAGATTGTTGCGTGGCGCGCGGCGGATACCCAACGTGGTCGTGCCACCTTCCGGAGGCAAACGATGAATCCGACATTCACCATGTGGCTGGTTTTCGCGGCCGGCACTCTGTGCGTGTTGGTGATTTGGTCCATCATGCGTGATGTGTCGCGCAGTGACCGACGGCGGGTGAGAAAACGTCTGCGATCGGAACTCGGTTTGGAAGCCGCCGAGACTCAAGCCTACTTCAAGAATCTCAACGCCATCGGATCGGATCCCTTTGGCGAAGATCAGGAGCCCCCTCGTGGGTTGATGCCTGGGTTGGCGATGATTTTGGAACAATCCGGATTGGACGTAACTCCGGGTATGGTGCTGATGCGTTCGTCGGCAGCTGCTGCGGCTTTGGGTTTGTTGGTCTTGGCGTTCACAGGACGATTGTGGTACGCGATTCCGTTTGCGGCGGTCGGTTTTGCCAGTCCAATTTTCTATTACTTCCACAAACGTCAGCAACGTCAGGACAAATTCAGTGGTCAGCTCGCGGATGCCTTTTCGCTGATGTCTCGGGTACTCCGCGCTGGTCAGACGTTGCCCCAAGCCATGACGATTGTTAGTACGGAGTTCGCCGATCCAATTTCGGGTGAGTTCTCTCTCTGCCAAGAACAGCAAAATCTGGGACTCAGAACGGATGCCGCGTTGCGAGAGTTGGCTCGACGCACAGGGTTGACGGAGATACGTATGTTTGTGGTGGCCAATCTGGTTCATCGGGAATCGGGCGGCAACTTCGCGGACCTGTTAGATAATCTGTCGCATGTGGTTCGCGAGCGGTTCCGAATTCGTGGAATGGTCCAAAGCCTGACTGCCGAAGGCCGAATGCAAGCAGCCGTTCTCCTAGTGCTGCCGTTGCTTCTTTACGCTCTGTTGTCGTTTCTGAATCCGGGCTACTTCGATATTGTTTTGGAGAGGCACCCGGAATGGATCGCCGAAGCATTTTTGGCGGAGATGTTGGGAGCCTTGTGGATTCGGAAAATCATCAACTTCGACTTTTAGGTTCATCATCCGGAACGCGCCAGCGTCCGGTAAACGAGATCGTTGAGAACCGGACGCTAGAGTGTTCCGGTTGATCCGCGTGACGTAGTGTGAGACCATAATTATGGATACCACATTAATCCTTTCCGCCTTTGTTTTGGGCAGTTGCGTAGTCGTGCTGGTGGTTCTGTTAGTCAGTGGGCGTTCCGAGCGGATTGAAGAACGTATGGCGAGTTTGGCCTCGCAGGGAATGGCAGCGCCAGTTCAACAAGCTGGCGTGATGGACCGTTGGGCGAATCGTGTGATGCCCCGCTTTGCCGCGCCGCTGATCCCCAAAGACGCCAAGGAACAGGGAGCGCTGAAAGTTCGGCTTGTCCAAGCCGGGTTCTATGGGGAAAACGCGTCCAGCATTTTCCTTGGTATCAAAATGTTGCTGACTTGCATTCCTGTGATACTTGGCATCTTGGTTGCCTCATCGGGATTGATGACCACGCAAAATGGGTTGATCAGCGGATTGGTGCTTGCAGTCATCGGTCTGTTGGGTTCGAGTTACTGGCTGGTCATGCGGAAGAACTCGCGTCAAAGAGAAATGCGCCGGTCGCTTCCCGACGCCCTGGACCTCATCGTGGTCTGTGTTGACGGGGGATTGAGCCTTCCGGCAGCTTTGTTGCGGGTTGGAAAAGAGATTCGTTTGGCCTACCCGCTTCTGTCTCGTGAGCTACGAATTGTGAGCCGTGCCTCTGAGATGGGGCAGTCGTTGATCGAGTCGCTCAGCCAGTTCGCGGCGCGGTTTGACTTGGAGGAATTGCGGTTCCTGTCAACGATCGTAGGAGAGACCGTCAAATATGGATCCAGCGTCTCGAAGTCGCTTCGAGTCCATGCGGATACGTTGCGAGTGAAGCGTCAACAACGTGCGGAAGAGTTAGCTCGCAAAGCTGCCGTAAAGATGTTGGCGCCCACGGTGATCTTCATTTTTCCAGTCATCTTTCTCGTGATCATTGCGCCGTCGCTGATTCGTATCGGGGAAGCGTTAGAGCAACTCATCCCAAAATGAGGAACCTCGTTCAATCGACCAGTGGGAGACGGCAGTCATGACCGCGATTCGCAATCTGACAACGCACCGACAATTGAGTCAGACGTGGCGAGAATGGACAGGCATCGTGCGTCTGCTCGCTGAGAAACCTTCGGCCGGCGGAAACATTTCGGAGGCAACTTATTGCAAAGTTCATCAAGAAATGACCGCCTTGCTGCGGGAGCAGACAAATGAAGCGGACTCCCAGGGGGCCGATTTGTTTGATCAAATGAGTGACGTGATTCGGCCTTGGATGGCCCTTGCCGCATTGCGTGACGCGGACGAGTGGATCCGTAAAAATGTGCTGTTACAGTGTCAGAATTGCCAGCGTGAAATCGACGCCTCGGAGGACACCTCTGGAACACATAACCGTCATTCTGAATCAGCAACCATCGCGAATCCAATGGCCGACGAACCGGTGGAACAAAAGTCGGCATGGCGGTTCACGCTGTTCTTGTTGTTGTTCTTTACCGTTGTTGCGATTGGCTTGGGAAGTGAGTTTTGGTCAGACATTCGGCAGATCACCTGGATTGGCAGTCTGACAGATGGGCTGGTATCTTCGTGGCGCGAAATGACTCGGACTGACGATGTCAGCTTAAAGTTGGTTCGGCGTGTGACAGTCGTAATCATCTTCCTGACGGCTTGGGCTTTGTTCCGGCGACCACGAAGTTTCTAATACATAACCAAGAGGCCAAGGTCGCTTGATTGAATTCAGTCGTAAACAACAAGGGTGAGGCGATGAAATCCAGGAAACAAATTCGTGCGACTCGATCGCGACGGACTGGAGCGGCTTGCGTGGAATTCGCAATAACCGCGTCGCTGTTGATATTGATTCTATTAGGATGCGTGGACTTCGGGCGTTTCGTCTACGCCTATGTGTCGGTGAGCAATACGGCTTGCGAGGGGGCGAACTTTGGCAGCCTGCATGGAGTCGCGGAATTCGGAAACGTCGGGAACTGGCGCACTGCTGTCGTTAATGCAACGTTGGCAGAAAACAATGATATCTCCATCAGTGCGTCTGACGTGACAGTGGATACTTCGGTTTTGACTAATAAAATCGTGAGCGTCCAGGTTGTGCATCAATTTCAATTACTGACAGCCTGGCCCGGCCTGCCGGCGACGCTCACATTGACTCGCAAAGCGGTCATGCCAATCACTATTTAAAGTGAGCCGTCAATGAAAACGTTCCAAAGAAAAAGAACAGCAAGGCTTCGACGAGGGGCGACGCTGGTCGAAGCCGCTCTTGTCACGGTTGCGTTGCTGTCTTTGTTATTGGGGACGCTGGACTTGGGGATTGCCGTCCTGCGGTACAACATGCTGGCGGAAGCGGCACGAACTGGAGCGAGAATGGCCATTGTGCATGGCTCCGATGCTCCTGGCGAAATGGCCGCCTGGAATTCGGCGCTCGCGGCAACGCAAATCAAAGCCGCGTTGCAGCCGTTAATGGCGGGCAGTGGCATTGCGGCGGCCGACTTCACTGTGACGGTGACTTACGAGCAAGCTGCTGGAGCGGATGCTGTGACACCCGGCCGCCCTGTCACCGTTGCGATCAGTCACAGCTGGGTTCCGATCGTTTCGTTTCTCTTCGGAAATGCGGCCGTGCCTCTTTCGGCCACATCAAAAATGATCATCGCGAATTGAAGTTCCCTGTAAGAACGGCGTCTGACGTGATGAGGAGAATTTAGTATGCCGACGATTTCTTGGAAGCACAGAACTCAATGCTGTGATCGGCGAGGTTACACATTGGTGTTGGTCGCGCTGTGCTTGACCGCTCTGTTGGGGATTGTGGGAGTGGTTATCGACGGTGGATTGATGTTTGTGGCTCACCGCGCCAGCCAAAATGCGGCAGACGCGGCGGCTCGCGCCTGCGCTCAAGCACTGCACACAGGAGCTGCCGAGGACACCTTGCAAGTGACTGCGCAAACGTTTGCCTATACCCACAACGGCATTCCAAATGGTGTAGGCTCTCAAGTGACGGTCAATCATCCGCCATCGAGCGGACCCCATGCCGGCAACGGGAACTGTGTGGAAGTCATTATCACCCATCCCATCGAGACGACCTTCATTCACGTCGCGGGAGTTTCGCGAACTCAGAGCGTCCAAGCCCGCGCCGTTGCGGGATTCAAAAGCCTGCCAATTAGTGCGGGACTCGTGGTTCTCAATCCACGTGGGCAACCAGGTCTGTCCCTCAGCGGCACGCCCGAGATCAATGTGAATTCAGGAGTGGTCGTTTACTCACGCTATTCCGGTCAGGACGAATACGGAAATACGGTCGGACAGTACTCCGGTGCCAAAGCCGCTGTCACCATGGGTGGCAGTTCGACATTTACTGCGGATTCCTTGTATGTTGCCGGAGGGGTGGACGACTATCGAAACTACATGGCACCTGACGTCGACGTGTTGCATGCCGGCACCAGCGATTCCGTATCTGACCCTTTTCACGACGGCACGCAGCTCCCGATTCCTCAAACGAGCAACGGAGTCATCAACCGGAATTTGGGGAGCCCGGCCATCAAAACCGGAAGTAGCAAGGGGCTTGTGTCCCCGAACTCCTACGATTCGGGCACCGGCGTGACTACTCTGAATCCAGGAATCTATGATTCCATCAGCGTCACTGGCGGTAATGTCAATCTCATGCCCGGAATCTATGTGTTACGGCCAACTGGTAATGCAACTGTGCTTAAATTCAACGGAGGCACGGTTACAGGGTCATCGGTCATGTTCTACAACACGGGCAGCACTTATGACGCCACCGATGGCACACCAGACACTGGCGACTTGGCCTACTCCAGCGAAACCGATCCCCCAACTCTGGCCAGCACCAAGTTTGGCGATGTCGACGTCCACGGGAGCGCCGGCATCACTTTGACGGGAATGGATGCCGGCCCGTTCAAAAACATCCTATTTTACCAGCGGCGATTCAATACAAAGGATATCACGGTCACCGAAGCGAATTCACTGGATGGGATTTTTTATGCCAAT
>JANMIF010000250.1:0-16507 GCA_031375695.1 Planctomyces sp. | reverse complement strand
ACCACGGGCATGAACCAGGCGTCGTTGGCCGTCAGGAAATCCGGCTCGCCGGTCGCGAAGTACGTGCTGCCGTCACGCTGCAACTTGTCCACGTTGATGCAGCCGCCGTGGATGTTGCCCATGTACAGCTTGCCGCGATATGGCTCCGGGTAGGCGTCGCTGTCGAAGTAGTGGATGCCGCAGTAGGCCGCCTTCTGATGCTTGTGCTTGACGATGCTGTCGATCTTCCAAGTGAACGGCGGATACGGACCTCCCTGTCGGTGGTAGTAGCCGGTCTCGACGATGTGCCACAAATGATCGATCACGCACGCGCTGACGAACGCTTCGCCCTCGTCGTTGAACGCGATGCCCCACGGATTGCTGGTTCCCTCGGCAAAGATTTGGAACTCGCGCGTGCGCGGATGAATGCGGAACATCGCGCAGGTGAAGGTGAATTCGGTCGGAGTTCCACGTGCCACGGCTGTGTCAGCCGTGCTGTCTTTCTTCGTGTCCTTGGCTGTTTGATCGTTCGGCACGGCTGACACAGCCGTGGCATTCGTTTGGATCTTCTTCAGCCACGGCGAATCGGGCGGGTACGTCACCTTGCTGTAATTGAAGACGCCGTTGAGGCCATACAGCCAGCCGTCCGGCCCCCAGGTCAGCGAGTTCGGTAGTTCGTGAGTGTCCGTGCGGCCGAAACCGGTGACGACCACTTGTGGCGTGCCATCGGGAACACCATCTCGATCGGCGTCGGGGACGAAAAGAATGTCCGGCGAGTTCGCGATCCACACGCCGCCATGTCCGACGGCGATACCACTGGGGATGTTCAAGCCATCGAGGAAGACCGTGAACTTGTCGCATTTTCCGTCGCCGTCGGTGTCTTCGAGGATCTTCACGCGATCCTTCCCCGGCCCCGGAGCCTTGCGCGGGTACTCCAACGACTCGGTGATCCAGAATCGTCCCCGTTCATCAATCGCCATCGCGACCGGATTGACGATGTCCGGTTCGGCCGCGACGACCTCGATCGAGAAGCCTTCCGGCACGGTCATCATTTTGGCCGCCGTCTGCGGATCGCGCGGATCGTTGGGCGGTTTGTCCTGAGCGTGCGGGATGACCGCTTTCTTGTCTTCCGCAGATAATTCGGTCGTGACATCGACAAAGAACAGGAGGCAGAGTAATCCCAGCGAGTAACGCATCGGGGTTTCCTTTTTGAATCGGAGCTTGTCTTTCAGCCGCCAAAGGCGAGTCAGCATTATGCGAAGTGACTCGCCTGTGTGGAATTGAGTCGCCGCATCGATTATTGGGACTTTTGCATTCGATGATTGTGTTAACAACGTTCGTCGTTCCTCTGCGGTGAAACAGATTCGTTTCTCACTGCAGAGGCGCGAAGAGCGTTGTGTTGTGCGGAACGCAGTACGAGTCGAGCTGTCGGTGAATGTGCTTGCTCGTCGCTGGGCTTTTCGAGAGACTCACACTTACGAGTTCAACCTGAGACTGAAAGGATTCTTTGATGCCGGGAACGTGTCCGTTGCGAGTGGCTTTGATTGGAATGGGGACGGTCGGGACGGGGGTCGCCAAGATTCTGACCGAGCAAGCGGATCGGATCGCTCGGCGAGCCGGTCGGCCGGTCGAGATTCGCCGCGTGGTTGTCGCGCATCTCGAAAAGCCGCGCGGCGTGAATCTGCCGGCCGGGACGATCACTGAAGACCTCGAAGTTGTGCTCGCCGACAAAGAGATCGACATCGCGCTGCATCTGGTTGGTGGCTTGGAGCCGGCGCGAACGATCATGCTGCGGCTACTTGAGTCGAGTAAAGATGTCGTCACCGCAAACAAAGCGTTGCTCTGCGAACATGGCGACGAAGTCTTTCGCCGTGCTCGCGAACTCGGGCGGACTGTCGCCTTTGAGGCGGCGGTCGCGGGAGGAATTCCGATCATCGCGGCGATCGGGCAGTCGATGGCGGGTAATCAAATCACATCGCTTCAGGCGATCATCAACGGCACGAGCAATTTCATTCTGACCGAAATGCACGAGAAAGGTCGGCCGTATGCCGATGTGTTGGCAGAGGCTCAGCGGCTGGGATACGCCGAAGCCGATCCGACGCTCGACGTGGACGGGACCGATGCGGCGCAAAAGCTGGTCCTCCTGAGCCAACTGGCGTTCGGCACGAAAGTCCCTTTGACCGCGTTTCATCGCAACGGCATCAACAACCTCGACCTTGCTGACCTGCGGAACGCTGCCGAGCTGGGATATCGCGTGAAGTTGCTTGCGACCGCAAGGCTCGTCAACGGGATGCTTGAAATGCACGTTCAGCCGACATTGATTCGCGCCGATCAACCGCTTGCGAAAACTTCCGGCGCGTACAACATGGTCGAACTGACGGGCGATGCCGTCGGCCGCTTGTGGTATTCCGGTGCGGGGGCGGGCGAGATGCCGACCGCCTCGGCCGTTGTGGCCGATCTGATCGACATGGCGGTCGGCCGAGCACAGCTCACGTTTACGCGGCTGGACATTTGGCGAGAACACTCGCCGCTGCCGCTGTTGCCAGCAACCGAAGTCCGCCGTCGATTTTATCTGCGTTACAACGTTGAAGACCGCCCGCATGTCTTGGCTGACATCTGCGACATCCTCGGCCGACACAACATCAGCATTGCGTCCGTCATTCAAAAGGAAGCCGAATCCGCCAGTGGCTCCAGCGGCCCGACCGTTCCACTGGTCATCATGACTCACGAAAGCACCGAAGGTGCCATGCGCGACGCCGATGTTGAACTCGACCGCCTGAAAAGCATCCACAAACCGCGAGTCCACATTCCGGTGGCGTCGTAAGATTTCGGCTGTTTAATCAGCCGGAGTCTCACGATTTCGGCGACGAGGAGGTTTGATATGTCAGTTGCTGATCAAAATTTCGTTGAGGTGTATCGAGCGGCGAATCTCACTCAGGCTTACGCCGTTCAATTGGCCTTACACGAGGCAGACATTCCGGTCGTCATCGCGAACAGCAACTTGCAGGATGCCATCGGCGAGGTTCCTGGCGGTTGGTCTTCCGCACCACGGTTGATGGTTGACGAGTGTCATCTCGCGCAGGCACGAGAAATCATCGGAATAATCAATCCCCATTCCGATGCGAAATCGGGCCTGTCGCTTTCGGAAGTAATCGGGATTGTTCCATTGGCTCCCTTTGCGACCCTCTTTGCCGTGGCAGATTACCTGGTTCCCCCGTCTAAACCGGTCGAAGTCGAACAGACGTGTTGCCTGGTTTGTGGAGCCGAGATTTCTGATGTGGAAACGAAATGCTCCCAATGCGGCTGGACTTACGAATCTGCGGCAGATGTTGAATCGGAATTAGCGGACATTGTGTGAATGACAAACGAATGCCGGAGTTGTCCGATGCAAAGCCAAGCGAAGACCGTCGCCGATTATCTTGCCGAGCTGCCGGAAGACCGGCGCGCGGCGATCTCGGCTGTCCGTAAAGCGATCCTCAAAAACCTTCACAAAGACTTCGAAGAAATGATGCAGTACGGAATGATCGGCTACGTCGTGCCGCATCGGATTTACCCGGCGGGCTATCACTGCAATCCGAAGGATCCATTGCCGTTCGCGGGTCTCGCGTCGCAGAAGAATTACATGTCGATCTAACTGATGACCGTCTACGGTGACGACGAGGACTGGTTCCGCAAGGAGTGGGCCAAGACTGGAAAAAAGCTCGACATGGGCAAGTGTTGCGTCCGCTTCAAGAAGTTGGATGATGTCGCGTTGGACGTGATCGGCAAAGCAATTCGCCGAGTGAGCGCCAAGCAATTCATCGAGCACTACGAGTTAGTGATCAAAGGCTCGCGCAAGAAGGCTGCGACGAAAACTAAAGGCTCAAGCGCCGCCAAGGCGAAAGAACGGCCAAAGTCCGCCACATCCAAAACGTCGGAGAAAAAGCCCACTCGCTCAAGTCAGTCGGACTGATCCGTTTTGACGAAGCGGTCATCATGACGGTGGCGCGGAGGTGTTCGTAGACGATTGAATTTTCGGTGGATGGAAGAACAACGCCAACGCGATCGCCGCAGCCGTCGACGCGATCAGCGGGACCATGAACAACCCACGGAAGTCGGTCACGTCCCCCGTTTTGAACGTGGACTGAATCAACGTCGGACAAACGGTGTTTGCCACGAGTGCGCCGACGCCCAGGATCATCACATTAAACAGTCCTTGAGCACTCGAACGGACATCCTTTGGGAAATACTCATCCACGAAGATGTAGACCGTCGCAAAGAAAAACGCATAGCAGATGCCATGCAGCACTTGGACGACAATGATCAGCCACGGCTCCTGCGGAAAAAATGCATACACCGCAAACCGGGCGGCATGGCCAAGAACTCCCAGGATCATGGTCATTCGCCAACCCAACGTCTTGAGCGTCATTCCCAGAATGAACATTGTCAGGATTTCGGCGATCTGACCAACACTCATGACTGGCATGATCCAGTTGCCCGGAATCCCAACTCCTCCGGCCGCGGCTTTCGCACCGAGAAAGCTGCCCGTCCAATTGAAGTAACAATTGTGGACGAACGCATCCACAAACGTGACCAGCCACAACACAAGCACAAACGGGTGACGCAGCAGCTTGGTGGCTTCCAACCAAGCGAGCTTCTCCGTTTCCCCCTCGGCCGCCTTTTTCGGCGGTGTATGTGGCAGCGAAAGGCTGAACACGGCGAGCACGACCGAAGCGACGCCTGCCACGACGTAAGTCCACTTGGTGGCATCTTGCAGGGCTGCTCCAGACAGACCATTTTTCAATATCGTGCCTAGCCAATCGACCAATCCCTCGGGATTCGCAGCCTTGACCGCTTTCCAATCGACGAGGATGAACGTGTACGGCCACGCGGCCGCGATCCAGCCGATCGTCCCCCCCATGCGCACAATGCCGAATTCTTCCTGAGCGTCTTTCATACTGGCGAACGCAATGGAATTCGTGATCGAAATCGTCGGTACATAAAAGACGCAGTGGACCGACATTAAGAGAAAGAACACCCAAAAACTGAGGTTGATCACTAGCGGCTTGCCGTTGATTACTATTCCAGAAAAATGCAGGGTCCATCCACTTTCCACAAAGGCCAGCCCAAGAATTGCCAACCCTCCGATCAAATGACTCACCGAACAGAATCGTTCTGCGGCAAAGTTACGATCGGCGAATTGATTGCTGAAAAACATCGCCAGGATCGCGGCGGCCGGAAAGGCGTTCAGAATCAGTGATTGCTCTCCGGCGGAAAAGCCCAAACTCGGCAGATACCCGAAGATCAGCGGCAGCCAAGCTCCCCAGATGAAGAATTCCAAAAACATCATCACGAAGAGTTTCAGCCGAACGCTCATCAAGTTCCCTTTCGCAGCCGCAGGTGATTGATCCGATTGATTCGAGTCACGGAACGAGTCGGCATCTTGTCGCGGTCGGAACAAGGCCGCAAGCGCTCCGCCTTAGGCGGTGAATCGAGAGGGCCAACCTTGACTTACCGACCAGAATCGCTCGGAATGCTGGCCAATTCACTCCGAGCCCCGAATTCTGTGTTGGAAAAGCCTGATGCGATTGTGCTGGTGCTCCCTTGGTTTGTTCTCCGCGTTGATGGTGGGATCATTGTCAGCCGCCGACGGCCTGTTTGCTGTTCGCGTGTTCGACGAACAGACCGGTCGAGGTGTGCCGTTGGTCGAGTTGAAGACCGTGACGAATCAGCGGTTCTTCACCGATTCGGCCGGTTTCGCAGCGATTCGCGAACCGGAACTCTTCGGCCAGACCATCTTCTTCCACGTCAGCAGTCACGGCTACGAATTCCCCAAAGACGGCTTCGGCTTCCGGGGCCAGCAGATCAAAGTCGAATCGGGTGGTGAGGTGACGCTCAAAATCAAACGGCTCAACATCGCCGAGCGGCTGTATCGCGTCACTGGATCTGGTCTCTATGCCGACAGTGTGCTGCTGGGCGAAAAGCCGCCGATCGCGCAACCACTGCTGAATGCTCAAGTCTCTGGTTCAGACAGCGTGGTTACGGGGATCTATCGCGGACGGCTGCATTGGTTTTGGGGGGACACGAATCGGCCGAAGTATCCACTCGGACTGTTCCACGTCCCCGGAGCGACATCGCGATTGCCGAGCGATGGCGGACTCGATCCGGCAGTCGGAGTGAACCTCGAATACTTCGTCGGCGACGACGGCTTCGCGAAAGCGATGTGCCAAATGCCTGGCGAGGGGCCGACTTGGATCGGCGGTCTGACCGTGCTTAAGGACAGCACTGGCCGCGAGCAACTGTCTTGCGGCTATGTCAAAGTCCACAACTTGCTAGACGTTTACGAACGCGGTATCGCCGAATTCGACGACGAACGCCGGGAGTTCGTTCATCGCCAGCGCTTCGACAAAGACGTACCACTGTATCCCGATGGGCATCCGTTGCTGCACACGGTCGATGGGGTCGAGTATGTCTACTTCACAGAATCCGTAGCGGTCATGCGTGTCCGTGCGACAGTCGAAGCCTTTCGCGATCTCAGCCAGTACGAAGGCTTCAGTTGCCTCGTTCCCGGCGGGCGTGAGAAGTCGCCGAACGTGGAACGCGACTCTGTCGGCAAAGTCGTCTGGGGCTGGAAACGTGACACCGCGCCGATTCGGTGGGCACTGCAAGAAAAGTTGCTCAAGAGCGGGCAACTAAAACCGGCCGAAGCGTGGCTAAAGACCACCGCTGCCGACACAGGCCCGCCGGTCATCGCTCATGCCGGTTCGGTGACGTGGAACGAGCATCGCCGTCGCTGGGTCAGCGTCTTCACGCAGCACTTCGGTTCTTCGTTGCTTGGCGAGATTTGGTATTCGGAAGCGGACGCTCCCGAAGGCCCGTGGCGTCAGGCGACGAAGATCGTCACGCACAACAAATACAGCTTCTACAACCCGAAACAGCATCCGTATTTCTCCGCCGGGCGGTTCCTGTTCTTCGAGGGAACCTACACGCACACGTTTTCCGGCAACTCCGATCAAACGCCGCGCTACGATTACAACCAAATCATGTATCGTCTCGACTTGGATGATCCGCGGTTGAAGAGCGCGCAGACATCGCCGTGATTTAGCGGTGCAGGTCGTGGAGGATCGCTTGTTCCAGGCCGGTGTCTCGGCCGAGTTGGATCCAGCGTGAGTCGCTGGTTTGGCCGACGACATTGCTGAGGTTTCGTTCCAGCGGTGTCGATTCTCGGAACGTGGCGGCTCCCGATGTGTTTTCGGCGAGGCCGCTCAGGTTTTCCAATTCCTTGTTGGCTTCGACGCCAACCAGGAAACCCCCTTCGACCGGAGTCAAATCGATTTTGACTTTGCGGCGGATCGACTGGAGAGTGCTTTCCAAACGGCTTTCCAAACCAACCGAATCCGCATGCCACGGCTCAAGCAATCCGGACCCGACGCGGTAGTCGCTTTCGATCACACCATCTGTCCGGTTCTCGCGAACAATCGGAAAGTGATATGAGTGCAGCACATCCACGGTCCGTTCCCAAGCCGCGTGCTGAGAATTCGCCGGAATGAAGACGGGATTGGAAACGATCATCGGGGACGGTGAGACGCAGCCCGTCAGCCAAAATCCCACGGCGCACACGAGCGCCCAGCTTCGTCGAGCGAGGGAATCGAAAGTCCAACGGGACCAGTTGTCATCCATGATCTGATTTGTCCGCCCCCACAAACGGAGTGGGAGTCTGGCAGGCATTGCCAAACAGGTAAAGCGGAGTTTTAGGGCACACGAATCTGGGGTTTCAGTCCCTTTTTGTCGCCAGTACACCCAGCCTGAAGCTCGTCGGATGCGCGGCGTCACGAAATATTCGATGCGTGGCCTTCTGGAAATCTTCGGATTTCGCGAAGTAGATGTTGTCGACGAACGTCTGCGGGTTGCGATCCACCAGCGGGAACCAAGTGCTCTGAATTTGCACCATTAACCGATGTCCCTTTTGAAAGCGGTGCAACACGTCGAGCAACTCGAAGCGGACGCGAGTCGGTTCGCCTGGCTTGAACGGTTCGGGCTTTTCGTAGTCGTTGCGAAATCGTCCTCGAATGATTTCGCTGCGAATAAGCATTTGATAGCCGGCCAGCGGCGTGGCTTCGGGAGCATCTGGGCGGACGTCGATCAATTTCACTACCCAATCGGCATCGGTGCCGGTAGTTGAAACCCACAGATCGGCTTCGATCGGCCCGGCCAGAACGATGTCGTCCTCGAACGGCGTGGTCTGATAGGTCAACACATCCGGACGCCGCGATGCGAAACGTTGATCGTCTACCATGTACTCGATCGTCATCTTCGGCGTGATAACCTCGCAGTACGGGACCGGCTTGTTCGGATCGCTGACGAATTCATCAAAGCCCGCGCCGGCGGTCGTCTTGTCCGGCGCAGCAAACTGCAACGATCCTGATTCGCGAACGAAGAGTTGTTTGGCCTCAGCCTGCTTTGGCGGCCAGCGATCGAACGTCCGCCACACGTTCGATCCGGTTTCAAACACAGTCGCTTCGGCGGGTGCGGGAACGTCTTTGTCCTTGAGATATTTCTCGAAGAACGGCAGTTCGATGTGTTCGCGATAAAAGGCTCCGGTTTTCGAGCCAAACGAGACGTTACCCAGCTTGTCCCCATCAACGCTCGCCCAACCGCCATGATGCCACGGGCCGACCACCAGCACGTTGTTGACCTTCGGATTTTGCTGCTCGACCGACTGATACGTCTTGAACGACCCGTACAAATCTTCGGCGTCGTACCAGCCGGTAACGGTCATCACCGCCGGGGCGACGTTCTTAAGATGCGGGATCAACGCCCGCTTCTGCCAGAACTCATCCCGGTTTGGATGCAGCATCATGTCTTTCCAGAACGGGATCGTCCCCTTCAGGTACAGCTTGTCGATGTTCTCGACCGATCCCGCTTCCAGAAACATTTTGTAGCCATCGGGTGTCGGGTAGATGTAAGGCTTTACCAGTTCGGTCGTCGGCTTCGCACGCTCGTGGTCGTTATTCACCAGCCAGCGAAAGGCATGAGCCAAAAAGAACGACCCGTGATGCAAGAAGTCGTCGAAGTACCAATCGCCCACCGGAGCCTGCGGCGAAACCGCCTTCAACGCCGGATGGGCATCGATCATTCCCGCTGCCGCGTAAAAGCCGGGATACGAAATCCCCGCCATGCCGACTCGTCCGTTGTGATTCGGAACGTTCTTTAACAGCCATTCAATCGTGTCGAACGTGTCCGAGCTTTCATCGACATCGGTTGGCTTCGACTTGTTTGGCAAGTGCGGCGTGACTTGCGTGAATTCCCCCTCCGACGCGAACCGCCCGCGAACATCTTGATTCACGAAGATGTAGCCCGCCTTCACGAACAACTCGCTCGGCCCCAGCTTCGCCGGATACTTATCCTCGCCATAGGGAGCGACGTTGTACGGCGTCCGCTTCATGAGGATCGGGTACGTCTTCGTCGAATCGCGCGGCACGAACACCGACGTCATCAACTTCACGCCATCCCGCATCGGCACCATATGCTCGGACTTCACGTAATGCAGCCGGATATAGCTCTCAAGTTGCGGTACATCCTGTGCGATTGCGAGTCCGATCGAACTTTCGTTGGCGATGAACCAAACCCACAACATCACAACACCACGAATCGCACGCATTGTTTTCTCCGTGAAGAAGTTGGACTGACCTCATCCGTGTGCTTGTGGTTCGCGTTCGTGTCGTCAGTGCGACACAGATGCCGCCGCCTTCTCACCCACGAGCCGGTCTTCGTAGAACCGCGTCAACGCAAACGGTTCGAGCTTCGTTGGCGTCTTACCCGACGCGATCAGCTCGGCCATTAGGTATCCCGATGCCGGGCCGGCCTTGAATCCGTAAGTGCCCCAGCCGACCGTCATCAAGAAGCCTTTGACGTCGGGTGTCCCTCCCATGATCGGCGAATAATCGGGAGTCATGTCGCACAGCCCCGCCCACTGCCGCAGGATCTTTACGTTGGCGAGGTGCGGGAAAAGTTCCAGCAGGTGCGTCGCGGCTCCTTCGAGAAACGACAGCGTGCCGCGCAGCGAGTAACTCGCGTGATCGTCCACCTCGGCCCCGAGCACCAACTCGCCGCGGTCAGTCTGCGAAACGTAGACGTGCAGCGTCGACGAGACGATCACGGAGTTGAGAAACGGTTTCAAAGGTTCCGTCACGGCGGCCTGCAGCGGATGGGTCTCGATCGGAATTTCGAGCCCGACCATCTTGCTGATCAGCCCCGCGTAACCGGCGGTCGCGTTGAGCACCGTCTTCGTCCGGATCCGTCCGCGATTGGTGACGACTGCCTCGACCTGCCCGTTGTGAACTTCGATGCCGGTCACCTCGGTCTTCTGATGCACGTGTCCGCCGCCACGATCGACTCCGCGCGCATACGCCCACACCACCGCGTCGTGCCGGATGATCCCTCCCGGCGGGTGATACAGCGCCGCCTGAATCGGGAAGCGGCTGTGCCCGAACACATTCAAGTCGGGAACGATCTGCTGAATCTCCTTCGGAAAGATGATGCGCGAGTTCACGCCCATCAGTTGGTTCGTATTGGCCCGTTCGGTCAGGCCGGTCACCCCCTTTTCGTTGTGAGCCAGCGTGAGATGCCCGTGCTGCGAAAACATCACGTTGAAATTGAGGTCCGCCGCCAGCTTCTCGTACAGCTTGACCGACAGATCGTAGAACGCGATCCCCTCCGGCGTCCGATAGTTCGCGCGGACAATCGCGGTGTTCCGCCCCGACCCGCCGAACCCGACGTACTTCGCTTCGAGCACCGCGATGTTGCGCACGCCCAGCTTCGTCAGGTAGTACGCCGTCGCCAGCCCATGCACGCCGCCGCCGATGATGACGACGTCGTACTGGTCCTTGAGCTCGTGCTCTTGCCACATTCGCTGCGAAACCATCGAAATACCTCACTTCGTCTCGCGTGCCACGGCTGTGTCAGCCGTGGCACACGTCTCGTGTTCAATTCCCGCCGGACGCAAACCGAACTCCGCACCGGCATCCGTCAACACATCCCAAAAGAACTCCGCCGAGTCGCTGCAAACATGCAATTCAAACCGATCCGCGAACCGGCCGAAGAGCGTGTTGACTCCGAAGATCGGCCCTTGGCAGCACGCCTGCATCGGCAGCGTCCGCTCGCGCAGATCAACCGCCGTGACCTTGTTCAAAATCCGCTCCGCATCGGGCCCGATCAGAGCGAGCGACGTCCAACCGCCGGTGACATCAATCGCTCCGGTGTTCGATGGCACGTTGCCAAACACGATCGCGCGGCTCGGAGTCAGCCGATAAACCTGCCGGCCATCGGCACTGTGAATCTTCCGAAATGGCACATCGACACCGCAGATCGAAGTCAGTGCCGCACCGGTTTCTGGCCAGTTGATCTCAAACGTCGGCAAATGCGACAGATCGACCAGCACGTTGCCCGTTCGATCCGATTGCTGCGGATAACGAACGACGACCTGCCAGCCGTCTTTCATTTCAAAGGTCGCGCCGCCTCGGCGATGCAGGTCGAGCAGCGGGCCACGAGCAATTGAGGATGCCACGGTCATGTTGATTACTCACGATGTAACTGAGACCAATTCGATTCAATGTTAGCTACCAAAACCGCCACCAGGGCTTGCGTGGTCGTGGGAAGGACTGCGTGGGTGATGACTCATCTATCCATTCCCCGGACTCGCTGCGGACAAGTCGCTTGTTTCCAATAATCACTTCCGTATCAACAGGCGCGGGACTTACGAATTCCAACAACTCTGGAGCGAACCAAATTGTCTTCGGCTGCCCCTCAAGTTGAACATTGAACGCGATATCTGTCGTCAACTCACCAACAACATCAATTTTCGAAGCCGAGGGGGTCGTAAATCCATAAACCTGACCACTGAGTCCAGCAAAATTCAGGTTCTGTGTAAGCGGCGTCGAAACGATTCGCACTTGGTCAAACAAATCAAACATCGTGGACTGGACCCCCGATTTCGCTTAACTCTTCAACTTCACTCCCGAGGGATCGTAGAACGGTTCATCCTGGACGACCGCCGGGATCAATCGGCCGTTGACTTGAATCTGAATCGTTTCACCGTTGCGAGCGAGATTGGCCGGCACCCAAGCGAGTCCGATCGTCCCGCCAACCGCCGGCGAATAACCGCACGACGTGATCCGTCCGCCGAGCTTGCCGTCGCAGAGCACCAGCGACGCGAGATCGGGGATGATGGACTCCGATAGTCGGAAGCCAACCAGCTTATTGCGATCACCGCGTTGCTGAGCGCGAGCCAGCGATTCCTTGCCGATGAAATCTTCCTTGTCGAGCTTCACGATCCACGGCATGTCCGCTTCCAGCGGATTCGACAATGCGTCTGTGTCGATCCCTGGCAGCAGATGTTTCTTTTCGAGCCGCAGTACGCGCTGAGCTTCGAGGCCAAACGGCGCGATCGAGAACTCGCGGCCCGCTTCCAGGATCGACTCCCAGACGTGCAAGCCGAATTGGCTAGGGACGTGAATTTCGTAACCGAGTTCGCCGACGAAGCCGATTCGCAGCACGATCGCCGATACGCCGGCAATCGTGCATTCGCTGGCGGCGAGATACGGCATCGCGTCGGACGAGAGATCGGCGTCGGTCAGTTTCTTCAACACCTCGCGGCTGCGTGGGCCGGCGAGATTCATCGCCGCGTAACTCCCCGACACATTCGTCATCCGCACGTCCCACTCCGGCCGACCAGCCAGCCACCAACGGAACCAGCTATCAATCGCATCCGCGTTGCCGGTCGTGGTCGTCAGAAAGAATCGATCGTCTCCCAACCGCGCGATCGTGCCGTCGTCCAACAAAATTCCCGCGTCGTCGCAGATCACTCCGTAACGCACGCGGCCGACTTTCAAGTTCGCGAATCGATTCGGATAGATAAACTCTAAGAACTTAACGACGTCCGCACCGCGCAACTCGATCTTGCCGAGCGTCGAGACATCAATGACTCCGGCTCGCTGCCGCACCGCTTCGTATTCTTGCGTGACCGACGAATAGATTTGCGGGCGTTTCCAATTGCCAGCATCACCCATCTTGGCCCCGGCCTTCTCGTGCCAAGCGTGCATCGGAGTGCGACGGACCAACGAGAAATGCTGTGCCCGCCCCGCGAGCACACCCAACGGCAACGGTTGCTCCGGCGGCCGAGCGGTCGTGACGCCGGTCTCCGCAATCGACTGACCGTTGTGCCGAGCACAAATCGCAATCGACGCCGACTGGCACATCTTCCCCTGACACGGCCCCATGCTGACCGTCGAGTAACGCTTCAGCGTCTCGATGTTCGAGTAGCCCTCGTCGATCGCATCGCAGATGTCTTTCTCGGTGACGTCTTCGCAGAGGCAAACAAACTTCTTCTTCGCGCCGGAGGAAGAGACGTAATGGCACGACAGTGACGACGGACTGAGCGGCACGGCGCTAGCCGCCGGTAAACTATGCGGTTGGGTCTCATCACGACCGGCGGCTATCGCCTTGCCGCTCACGGACGAGGCCGCAATGTTTGCCGCTCGTTGTCCGTCCAGCGCGGCGTCGCGCGGATCGTGCCGACCATTCACCGCACCCGCCGAGTGCATCGCCGGAGCATGTTGAATCACAACCGCCTGATCGACCGACTCGTCATACCGCAGCTTGCAGCCGTTCTGGTACAGCAACGAATTCGCGGGAGTGAACCCCACGGCCTGCACGATCCAGCGACACGCAATCGTTTGTCGAGGATGCCCCGCCAGCGGCGCGATGACCGCGCCGCTGACATGCTGCGAACCATTCGCCGAGATGACAGTGTGTCCGCGAAACGTGCGGATGCCATCGGCCGTCTCCGGCGGATTGTCTCGCACATCGACAATCGCAGTAATGCGCGTGCCTGCAGCTTTGAGTTGTTTCGCGACGCGATAGCCTTGAGCGTTGTCAGTGACGACAACCGCTTCGCCGGGGAATTGGCAATGATCGAGATGCAACAGCCGCTGCACGCCGCTCGCCAGCATCACGCCTGGCAAGTCGTTGTTCTCGAAGACGAGCGGTCGCTCCCAACAACCGGTGGCGACGATGACTTGAGCGGCTCGCAGCCGAATCATCCGCGGGCCTTGTTGAATGCCGAGATAGTTTCCCTCGTAGCAGCCAAAGGCGCCGGCGGAAGTGATGACGGTGATGGCGGGATGCTGGGTGACGCGGCGGATCAACTCATCGATGTCTTGCTCGGCGGGAGGTGAGACGGTCGCTCCGAGTGCCACGGCAGTGTCAGCCGTGTTTTCTGTCTTCGCACGGCTCACAGAGCCGTGGCACGAGAGGTCGGGATCGTGCCGCAGATGTCCGCCGAGTTCCGGCTGTTCGTCGATCAGCGTGACCGTCACACCTGCTTCGGCCGCAGCAAGAGCCGCGTTCAATCCGGCAAAACCACCGCCGATCACGGCAACGTCGGTGAAGAGGTTTTTTTTGTCGTACACGCCCTCCGCGCCGTGCTCGCGGTTGATCGTGCCGAGGCCGGCGATGCGGCGGATGAATTTCTCCCAGACCGGCCACATCCAGCGCGGCTTGTACATGCTCTTGTAATAGAACCCGACCGGCATGAAGCGGTGCAGCTTGTCGAAGATGCGCAGCAGGTCGAACTTCACCGACGGCCACGCATTCTGCGACTTCACCACCATGCCCGGCTTCGCGGCCTGCGTGCAGGTACGGACGTTTGGAGTCCCATCGACCGTGCAAATGCAATTCGGGCAGCGGCCCGACATGCACAGCAGCCCGCGCGGCCGGTGATACTTGAAGCTCCGCGAGACGATGTGCTCGCCGGCGGCGTGCAGCGCGCCGGCGACCGATTGGCCGGACTCGGCACGCACGCGGTGTCCGTCGAATTCAAACTCGATGGGTTCAGGTTGAGTCGTTCCAGTTTCGGATGTCATTGGGTTGTCTTTGTCTTTACCCCAACGGGGTTGAGCCACATAGCCCAGGGTTGCCGCGCTTCGCGGCTACCCTGGGTGAAGGATGTCAAACTGTTTTGTACCCCAACGGGGTTCCGTCATGTTTCGTTCGCAAATGACGCAACCCTTTCAGGGTAGAACCGTCGTTCGCGACGCGAACCCAGGGTAGCCGCGAAGCGCGGCAACCCTGGGCTATGTGACAAAACTCCTTCGGAGTAAACGCGACATGCCGAGCGTTGTTCTTCGTCATTCATCCGCCCGTTTCGTTTCCAGCACTTGGTTCGTCCGAGTGTCTCGGCGGACGAGGAACCACAGTTTGCAGGCGGAGCGGTGATACCACCACTCGGTCTGCTCCCCGGCGGTGTTCGACCGGTTGTAGAGATACTCCGCCCATTCCCGCTCGGTCGCCGCGCCCTCCGGCCGCTTCCGCGACGGGCCGCTGTAGTGATACTCCCACACGGGCCGGCATCCGCAATTGGGACAGTCGATTTGGAATGACATAATTCACTTCACGCTTGTTTTGACTTTGGGTAAAAGACTTTTGTGCGAATCACGTTCTCACCAACACCCAACCAAGACCGATGGTGATAAACGGTGCTTCCAAAGAGATCAGCCAGTCCCTCAGCGACGTGCGGCACCAACGTGGCTGAACCCCACTCTACGTCTTGCGTCGGCGGACATTCTTGGGAAACCAAGAGCGAAACTCCAACGTTACAGCCTTCGGGCACCGATTGATCCCAGGATTGCAACGTCCCAACTTCAAAGGGTCGCGAAACGTTGTATTCGATGCCTTCGTGTTCCACCAATCCCCACTCGGTTTCGTTCTCGGCGTCGAACTCGAAGTCAGGCAACTCAAACCGTTGTTGCATGGCATCGCAGAAATCTCGAAGAGACAAAGGACAATCAATCGCTAGATGCTCCATGACGCGGATTTGACTGAAGTCCATGTCGATGCCTCAAAGATCCAAAATCACAACGACGTCAAATACTGCTCGACTTCCCACGCCGACACTTGCTTGTGGTAGCTCTGCCATTCGCGGGATTTCAGGTCGATGAAGTCGTCGGCGATCGCTCCCAGCGCCGACTTCACCACGGCGTCGTTGCGGAGTTCTTCGACCGCTTCGTTGAGTGACTGCGGGAGCAGCTTGATTCCGGAGTCGCGGATGTCGGCCAGCGTTTTCTGATACAGGTTGCCGAGGTTCGGTTCGCCCGGATCGAGTTTGTTTTCGATGCCGTCCAACCCGGCGGCCAGGAACGCGGCCAGGGCCAAGTACGGATTGCAGCCAGCCGAGACGGTGCGGTCTTCGCAGTGGCCGGGGCCGGCGACTCGGATCATCTGCGTGCGGTTGTTGTCGCCGTAGCTGGCGAATGCCGGAGTCCAGTTGAAGCCCGATCGGCTGGACGTCAAACCCGCTCCGACTTGCAGTCGCTTGTAGCAATTGACTGTTGGGCTGGTGACCGCGCAGATGGCTCGCGCGTGGTGGATGACTCCGCCGAGGAAGTGATACGCCAGCTTCGACAGGCCGAGGCCGCGCTGGTCGGAGTGGTCGAGGCAAACGTTTTTGCCCGACTCGGCATCGGCCAGATGAAAATGGACGTGCAGGCCGCTG
>JANMIF010000247.1:0-5450 GCA_031375695.1 Planctomyces sp. | reverse complement strand
CGAGAAGACACTTACGAGCCGTATCGACGCTCTTCTGTTGATCGGCGCAACATCGAACCAAAAAGAGAGCCTTGAGCGGCTGGTCCGTGAGGGGCTGCGCCGTCCAGTCGTCGAGATCTTGCGTGAGTTGATTCGTCGACCAGAGCTGTCAGACCTGTGGCTCAACAATCTCAAGCCGGGGTTTCTCACCCAAGATTTGCAAGTCATCGTCCTTGAGTCCTGGCGTTCGCGAACCGGCAAGCTGGCTGCGTGGTCCGGACTTAATGAGCCGGACAACAAGGGCGGGAGGCCGCAACTTATCCTTGATCGCAACGTCGGCGATAGCAGTAAACAAGCTCAGCTAGAGATCCGATTCACCACGCAACCGCCAGTGCTTCAAAAAGGCAGCGTTGACTATCGCATCAGTGTCATGGCTGGAGATGACGAACTCGCGTATCGCCAAATCTCTCAATCGGAAAAGCCCAAGCAAACTGTGAAATTCACAGTTGATGACTTCGATGATCTTTCCGAGCACAGGCAATTTGAAGCGCTGTCGGTTGCGTCGTGAATCGGATTTCTAGCTGGGTTTGTTTGCCGGTGTCGCCGACGGTGCGATCAAGGAGAAGTTGTGGCCTTCCCTCCGTCTCTGGCATTTTGAGTCCGGACCAGGCAGTCAGCTTACCGGTTCGCAATCGCCAGGACTCAAGGACGATGACTTGCAAATCTTGGGTGAGAAACCCCGGCTTGAGATTATTGAGCCACAGGTCTGACAGGTCTGGTCGACGAATCAACTCACGCAAGATCTCGACGACTGGACGGCGCAGCCCCTCGCGGACCAACCGCTCAAGGCTATCTTTTTGGTTCGATGTTGCGCCGATCAACAGAAGTGCGTCGACACGGCTCGTAAGCGTCTTCTCGACTCCGGTTCCGATCAGTAATCGCTCCACCATTCGCGCCGCCAGATGAAAATCCTTGTCCTCGATTTCATCTGGAGTGGCAGCAACTGGCCAAAGTCCGAGAAACGCGAGCGACGATCCAAAGTCCGCAGGATCGGCAACGACTCGCGCCAGAAACTCGAATTCCTGCCAGGCTGATATCATGCGACGGTCGCTTACTTTCCGGGCTTGCTTCATTGCCTGCTCGACCTTTGCAAAACAAGCTGGTCCTAATTCCGCTCTCGTCAGCTTCCGAATCTGAGCGAACAACTCTTCTTCGTCGATCTCACGCGCGGCGCTGTAGATGCCATCCATTCCAGCACCAGCCCTTTGGGGATCAACCAGTAACAAAACGGCATCACGTTTGTTTTCCCGAAGTTCAACCGCTTGGTCAGAAGTGATTTGTCTCGACGCCGAGTCCTTTGCTTCTGTAACTGCCCACACCAGCCAGCCTACTGGCGCGAAGTCACGACATGCGGCCAGCGCTTCGACAAGATCAGCTCGAAGACAACGACAAAAGCCCACGGACCCGACGGAAGGCGAGCCAAGCAATTGCGTAAATGCTTGATTGAGCAGTCGGACTTCGGCCGCCGTCGGCCTCAGGGAATCAGTTGTTGTCATGCGCAGCCTCCGGTTCACGTGCCTCGAATCTTGGCTGCAATCGCTTCATTGACTCGGCGTCATTGACACCGACGAGCAACCCCAGGTCACGCAAGCGCGCTTCCAAGACGCGACGATTGCGCAGCAATAGTTCCACAGAGATCTGCTGGCCGGGAGGAGCTTGGTCAATACACAACCCATACTGTTCGCGCAGGATGCGTAGGAACGACTCGCTTCCGGGCCGTGAAGCGTTACCGCTGAAGGCGAGTGGATTGGGCTGAGTGCGTCCCTTCTTTCCCGGCTGCCGCAAGTGGCGATGAACCAGAAAATCAAGCATCGTGTTTGTCAAAACGACCGAGCGAACCGTTCCACTCATCTTGCCTTTCCGGCCTGTGGAAAACCGAACATTGCGTTGAGCGGCTATTCCATTGGCTTCATCGAGCATCATGCAACTTTTCAGGCACGAGTTCACCGCCTGAGTTTGTGCCTTTTCGCCCATCATCAAAGTCACGGCTTCAGCGAGTCGCCAAACCGGATTCGGCGACGAGTCTTCATTTAGCATCGCGATCACGTCGTCAACTCCGGTGGCCCCGTCCAATTGCCGAACGATTCGGTGACACGACTCAGCCAAGTCATCGAGCAACATTGCACTCTTGGAGTGCCGGCCGTGAATGATCTCACCAAGTTCATTGATTCGATTCGTGATATCAGGACGTTTCGGTGGCAGCATCTTTTCAATTCGTGACGATGCCTTGTCCTCAATGATGCGAAGCGCCATCAAGATTACCGGAATCCGGCGCAGAAGCCGTTCGCATTCTTCCAACGATTCCTCTGCAACTCTCCGCAGGTTGCGGTCGCTGCCCGATGAACAATCAACAAACAATGGCCAAGGTGCTGGGGACTGAGCTTGGGGAAGAGTACCGGTCTTTTCCCACTCAAGAAGCATTTTGGCCGTTGAAAGAAAGATGTTGGTCAGCCCCAACCCAATGGATGACTCAAGCATCGGCAACAGACACTGACGCGGAAGACTCTCACCGTAGGCTTGAAGGAAGAGCCGAAAGTCCTGATTCCACCCACGAGCTGCGTATCGAGCGATTGGATGTCGGTTGGGAATTCCTTCCCCTTTGCTTTTCTGCGATGTCTTTCGGACCGTCTCTGGTGCCGCGCATTTTTTCGCCACGCGAATCGTCAGAAGTTGATCAACGCCGACATTCGCCACTTCGTCAAACTCGTCATCCATGTCATTGGCGCTTGCGCCGAACTTCATCCCATGACCGAGAGTCTGCAATAAAAGATTGTGTTCAAAGTCAGATCCGACACGAAACCAAGAATCCTTGCACTCACCAGTCGTCAGGGCAGCACCCTGTTTCTGTTCCGTCAACATCGACACCAGCGATTCCGGAACGTCGCGTAGATTCGAGATATCCACGGGGATATCGATCCAAGACGACAAGTAGTGGGTTGGAAAAATACGAATCAGTGGATGGTGGCGTCCTGATTCATGTTGGCGGTTCTCGAAGCAATGGCAGAGCAACAAATCCGCAAGAATGTCTCGCCCCGTTTTTGTGACGAACCCGTCGAATCGCTCGGAGTCGCTCGCCAGAACTCTGACGACGCTGGTGATGGACGGTTCGGCTTTTTTTCCTTTCGAGCGTTGATCCTTGACGGTGATTTCGCCGCCTTTCTCAATCGGGCCAACAATCGGCGCAAATTCAATACGGAAGTTTCCGGCACCACGACGCTTACCACGCCGGAACATATACATCACTGCGGGGAGCACCGCACCGACGGTGAATTGCTGCAATGTAAATGGAACCAATTCCGGGAAACTGGCGGTCCAGATTTCTTTGACCATCGCCTTCGTCAAGACGTCCTCAAGGGCCTGCTTTGGGGTGGGCTCAGGCATGGGTTGGCCTCGCAAGCGTGGAGATAGGTTCAAGACGAAGTTGCTGCACACCGTTGTGATTGACGATGCAGACGTGATAAACGCAGTCTTCATCGCCGGGATTCTGTGCAAACACCTCTCGCTCGTCCTCCTGAGCAAGCCGTTGTGTGAAGAGCGACAGATTGGCAAAGACGTCGTCAGAGGATGAATCGGTGAGTTGGTAGCCGTCGGCCAAGTCCAGCAGCAGCGAAAAGAGATCGCTGCTCATGCGGAGTGTTTCAGTCCAGTCGTCGGAGCTCTGGTAGATCAGACGCAGCACATTCGGCAGCCACTCAATCGCGGTGTTGCTGACGGGACGATCCGCTTCCAGGCGGAAGCGTGAGACGGGCTTCTCGACCCAGAACGTCGTTTCGACGGGCGTACGCGGCAGAATCTTTAGCGGGACCACAGACGTCTCGGGTGCGCGATCTACGACTGCTCGTGGCAGTTGCTCCAGTCGAGAAATGCCTTTACAGAGCTTGCGGCAGAGGTCGCTCTTCAAGTCTTCACTCATCGTCACAACGTCTCGGAACTGCCGAAGATGCTCGCCGCGGTACAGCGTCAAAACGTTGGATTGGCCCGCGACTTGCTCCACGTCTTTGGACGACCACTCGAACCACGCTCGGCGACGTTTGGACGAGAGCGAAACAAGCTCCGGATACGTCGGGGCGGAGTTTGTTCCGTCGCCCGGATGAGGCGTTCGCAAGTAACGATCGATCGCCGGTTCGCTATTCAAGGCCGGATCGAAACGCGGCAGTTCCTTCAAGAGTTCCGTCTGCCGCGACTCGGAGCCGCAATCAAAGGCGCGTTCCCAGTAATGACCGCCATCGAGAGTTGGGTTGTCATGCAGGTCGTCGCAGTGCTGCGTGCCGAAGAGGATGTAGGTCAGCGCGCCGCGCAACTCGCGGGTCGTGATGTGAACCTGCCCGCGTTGATGCACCGCCTGCATGGCTTCCGCAAGATGTTGGCGGACTCGTATTGCCATTTCTTGGCCTGCGTCGGACTGATTCCGTAGCAGGCTGATCGATCGAAATGCCGTACATCGGCTTGACGCCGTGCAACTTTGGCAGGGTCTCCAGATCTCATCCGCCTTCTCGCCACCCAACAGTTTGTCGAGCAGCTTGTCGAAAAACTCTGTCCTGATCTGACCGCCTGTGCCTTCAGTCAATGGCACGTTCCCGACCAACGACCGCACGTTGAGGTTGACGAGCCGAATGTGCGGAGCGTCTTCCGGTTGGTCGTTGAGCAACGTCGCATTGATCCACTGCGTCAACTTGGTCTCGCGGTCGTGACGCGCTTCATAGTCCTCAGCCCATTGCAGTAACCGGCCGTCATTCACGGCCACGAGATTCACCTTCGACGAAGCTGTTCGGCCATCGTGAAATGGTTGGAATATCTCATCGAGCAGCTCGTCGGAGGAGCGATTTCTGAACGATGCCGCGCCGTCAAGATTGAACATGAAGTTCAAACCCACCGCGTTCCCTTTCCAGACTCGTTGGGAAGATTGAGATTGCCCCAATCCAAGTTTTTGGGCCAGATGTTGCAAGAACGCCGTCTTACCATCGCCCGCGTTGCCACACAGGATCACGAGCTGAATCTGGCGTCGCTTGATCTGGTCTTCAATTTCCGCTTCGAGTGACGTCGGGACATAGGTGTTTTTCGCAAAGTCAGAGTCGAGACCGCGCGTTTCGATGTTTCCACGCGGCGAACCGGGATAGGTTGCCAGTAACTCCAGCAGCCAATTGATCCGCTGCGCGGTACGTTCGGTCGCAATCGTTTCGGCAACGATTGCTTCGGCTGCGACTGCCGAAAGATCGGATGTTTCAACAGTCGCCGCGAGGGGAGCAGTCTCCGGTGTCGTTGATAATCGTTCGCCGCGAGCTTCGATGTCCGGTATCGCTGAGCCAGCGGGCAAAGCAGTGACGGCAGACTTCCGCAGCCGAATCCATTGCAGTGCCGCGAGCGCGTTGCTGAATCGCCCGTCCAGTTGCGGAGACGTAGCGTGGTCGAGG
>JANMIF010000184.1:0-40449 GCA_031375695.1 Planctomyces sp. | reverse complement strand
GCGCGTCCACAAAAGAGTTGTTCACATTCAATCCGACACCGATCACCAGGCGTCCGCGTGGAGGTGGGACTTCGACCAAAATTCCGCACACCTTGCGACCGTTGAGCCACACGTCATTCGGCCACTTCAACCCGACCTGGCTCGACGTGAATTGTCCCAACGTCTGACAGACCGCCGCCGCCGCCGCCAACGATACTTGCGGCCAACGAGCCTCCGGAAGTCCATACTCCGCCGCATCCACGATCAACGAAAAGAGTAGCGCTCCGTCACCCGACCACCACCGATTTGAGCCGCGTCCGCGTCCCGCCGTCTGACGGTTTGCGATCACCAAGAACGGCACCGCCAATCCCGGGTCCGTGCAAAGCGCGAGTGCTCGATCGTTCGTCGATCCTATTTCGGCATGCTCCTCGGCCCCGCGCAGAAACGTGACACGTTCAACGAAAGACGTGGCTTGAGGCATGGCCGAACAACTCCGCAAGTTTCTGCTTTCACCCGATCCGTCCCGCCGGAAACGAAACGCCAAGCTACGAAAGCTCACTCATCTCTAACAGTACTTCCAGCGGCAACCCGACCACATTGGAAAGGCTCCCTTCCACGCGAGTGACCAACACGCTCCCCAGTCCTTGCAGTGCATAGCCCCCCGCTTTGCCGAGCGGTTCGCCTGTGTTCAGATACCAATCGATCAGTGAATCCAGGTCATTGCGCATCCAAACGTGCGACTGCACCAGCCGCTCAACTCGTCGCCCGTCTCGCGTATCCGTGAGACACACTGACGTTGCCGCGATGTGACTTCGCCCGGCATACAACTCGCGAAACCAGCCGCGAACCAACTCACGCCAGGAATCATCCTCCGGCGGCTGTCCCAGAACTTGATACGTCCCATCCACCCGATTCGCAACGATCACTGTATCCGCCGTCAACACCAACGGCTGAGGGTCATTCGTCGCACTGACGACTCGGCCGGGGATAGGTGCCGCCAACTGCCGACACACATCATCATTCTTCGCTCGCGCAATCACTTGCAGTCGCCGAGCAATCTCCAACCAGCTATTCAGTCCCTCAAACCCTGCCTCGCCTGAGTCCACCGGAGGACGTACGACAATCCGTTCCGCCGGCCACAACAGCCCCAGCAACTCTCGCCGCCGAGGCGACCGCGACCCCAAAACGATTGTCCGCAATGTCATGATCGACTCCAGCTTCAACCGCCTCTTCAATCGCGGAACCAGCGTAACGGACCGGTGGATTTTCTTCACGTCGCGAACAGATGGAATTCGCGGGGCGAGTCGTGCATTGGTGTGTTTTTTTGACAGAACTTCAAATTACTCTTGATGTTTTGGATGGTATTGTCTTCCAGTCGCTCCAATCATGTGTTACGTGAACGTTGTCATATTTGCCGACGCAATCGACGCGTCTTATTCACGTCGACTGGGAATACCACGTTAGCCGCGGGACGTTCGAGTCGCGAAATCGACCTGCTCACGGATGAAGCGATGATTTTGTGGAGCGGTCGCCGTCGCGTCGGATTAGTGCTTTGTACGCAATCCGCGTGCGTCTCTGTTTTCACGGCACACCATTGAATCGGAATCGGCGGGGCGGTAAGTGTTCCTTCGACTGGAAACCACCGAACAGAGACCGACCGTGACCGAAGCCAATTCCGCCGCCGTGACTGTTCCTCGAGACGAGTACCGGCGGCGGCGCGCGGCCTTCTTGGAGGAGGCTAAAAAGCTTGCTCGACGCGACCGTCGGTTGTCTCGATTGCGAGCCGTGTTGTTCTTGGCCGGAATCGCTTGCGTACCGTTGGCGGCTCGATTCGACGCAGTGGCTTGGTGGTGGTGCCTGGTTCCGGCGGTGGCGTTTCTAGTTGCGGTCGTGAGACACGAATCGGTCGCGAAGCAGCTCGCTCACGCTCGAAGAGGCATTGTCTATCACCGACAGAACCTGAAGCGGTTCGATCGGCGCTGGCAACACAGTGGCGTGACCGGGCGGCGATACCTTGAAGAGTCGCATCCGTATGCCGGCGATCTCGATCTGTTTGGGCGCGGTTCGTTATTCCAACTGTTGTGTCAGGCACGCACGCGGTTGGGTGAAGACACGCTCGGCTCGTGGTTGCTCAACGCCGCGACTCCGTCAACAATCGACTTTCGACAGCGAGCGATCACGGAACTTCGTGACCGTGTGGATTTGCGGGAAGCGCTGGCGTTGTTGCCTGCGGAAGTCCACGATGCGCTGGATCAAACGCGGCTCCGAGCGTGGGCCGCAATGCCTCCGCACGATGTGCCTCGACATTGGTTGTTGGCCGCGTGGTTGTTGTGCTTGGCGGCGATTGTGGCTGGGTTTGGCTGGGTGATTCTCGGCTGGCCGCTGGCGATTCTTGTCACGGTCGCAGTCGTCGAACTGTTGGTTCATGCGAAACTTTCCGGCGTTTTGAGACGAGTGGCTCGTGACATCGACACGGCGAATTCCGGCTTGGCGATTTTATCGCAGGTGCTGGCAGTTCTGGAGAAGGAACAATTCCAATCGCCGTTTTTGACTGCGCTCCGCTCACAACTCGACACTGATCGGCGGTTGCCGTCAGCGCACATTCGGCGGCTGCAACGAATGAGCGAATGGATTGAGAGTGCGTGGCACAATCAGTTCTTTGCCCCGTTCGCGTTTTTGTTGTGCTTGCCGATCTTGCTGGCTCATGCGATTGAACGCTGGCGCGAAACGGTTGGGCAGCATGTGGAGCAATGGCTCGATGCGGTCGGGCAGTTTGAGGCGATCAGTTCACTTGCCGGTTACGCCTACGAGCATCCGCGCGATCCGTTTCCAGAAATCACCGCGATGGAAACGGTTGTCGATGCGACTGGCTTAGGACATCCGTTGATCGCGGAAGACCGCTGCGTCCGCAATGATCTGCGGTTCGGCCGCGAGCCGCAATTGATGATGGTCAGCGGTTCGAACATGTCGGGGAAAAGTACGCTGTTGCGAACAGTTGGCTGCAACGTCGTCTTGGCTTTGGCGGGAGCACCGGTGCGGGCCACGCGGCTGCGGCTGTCACCGTTTGTGTTGGCGACATCGTTGAGTGTCCACGATTCGCTGCTGGCTGGATCGTCCTATTTTTTCGCGGTCATCTCGCGGCTGAAGGCGATTGTCGAACGGACCGGCGGTTCAACTCCGCTGCTGTTCTTGATCGACGAAATCCTGCCGGGCACAAACTCGCACGATCGCCGAGTCGGCGCTGAAGGGATCATTCGCCGACTGCTGCAACGGGGTGGAGTCGGCTTGGTGACAACACACGATCTGGCGTTGACCGAGATCGTCACGCAGCTTGGCACGGCCGCCAGCAACGTCCATTTTGAAGACCGGCTCGACGATGGCCAAATGACGTTCGACTACCAATTGCGCCCCGGCGTCGTTCAACGCAGCAACGCCTTGGAGCTGTTGCGCCTCGTCGGATTGAGCGAGTAGGTCGAAAAGTCGAGACTTTGATGATGGTGGTTGTGTTACACCGCGTCGATCCAAGTACCAACGATCGCAAGGTTGTTGTCGATTTCCGACGTTGGGCCAAGCAGGTTGTCGCCAACTTGTGGGGCAATGCGAGAGCCGCGGCCTCCGGTGATGCGGTCCGTACCGTCACCGCCATCGAGCGCATCGATGCCGAGGCCGCCGATCAGCGAGTCGTTGTCATCGCCACCGACTAGCGAATCATTCCCGTCTCCGCCGATTAGTGAATCGGTCCCCGCTCCGCCATTGAGCGTGTCATCGCCCAGGAAGCCAGATAGCGCGTCATTCCCGCCATCGCCAGAGAGTTGGTCGTTGCCGTCGCCCCCATTGAGCGTGTCTTGACCATCGTCGCCACCGAGCGTGTCGTTCCCCAGGCCACCTTTCAGCACGTCGTTGCCGCCAGCTCCGATGAGCGAATCGTCACCGTTGCCACCGGACAGCAAATCGCTGTGATTGGTCCCCAGCAGGGTGTCATCACCTTCACCACCGGACAACGTCGCGCTGCCGGAGAACGCCGTCGCGTCCAGCCGATCGTGACCGGCCCCGCCGATCAGTGTCGCCAGTTCGATCGCAGACAAAACATCCACGCCGTTTCCAGTCAGTGCCAGATCGGTCAGCGTGAAGGCGAAGCCGGAGTCTGCCACGGCATCGTTCCCGTCGCCGCCGTCGAGCGTGTCGTTCCCCGCGCCCCCCGTCAGCACGTCGCCGTTCCCGTCTTGTCCGAAAAGTTGATCATTGCCGCTGCGACCCTGCAGCGTGTCTTGGCCGCTGCCACCAGTGATCGTGTCGTTGCCACCACTGCCGATCAGCGAATCGTTCCCCGCTCCGCCAGTCAGTTCATCGTCGGCATTGCCACCGATCAGCGTGTCGTTTCCGCCGTTGCCGATCAACGTCGCTATGCCGTCGAACGTCGACACGTCGAATTTGTTTCCGTTCTCGCCGCCGATCAATTGCACCGATTCCAGATTCGAGTGAAGGCTGGCTCCCAGAGCGTACTGCACGCGAGTGGCCGTCACCGTCACGTTCTCGGATTTGACTTCGACCAACAAATCCTCGCCATTGCCGCCATTGAACGTGTCAATTCCCGAATTGCCCGTCAACGTGTCGTTTCCTGCTTCACCGAGGAGCGAATCGTTGCCTGAGCCGCCGATCAACGAATCGTTACCGCCGCCGCCGAACAGCGTCACCGGCTTGGCGAGAAACGCCGACGCATTGATCACATTCGCCGACGCACCGCCAGTGAGTTGTGCCGCTTCAAAATTGCTCAACGCATCGATTTCATCGCCGGTCAATGCCGATGGTGTCAGCGCCAGCAACGCCACGTCAAAGGTTTCTACCAACACATCGCCCACCCCGACGCCACCGCTGAGCGTGTCCGCGCCCAATCCGCCGCTCACTCGGTCGCCGTTTCCTCCTTCGCCGTCAACTCGATCTCGGCCTGCATCGCCGCTGAGCGTATCGGCGCCGTCGCCACCCAGTAAAATGTCGTTCCCTGCGCCGCCGAAAGCCTTGTCATTGCCGCCACCGCCGCTGAGCGAATCGTTTCCGCCGCCACCGTTCAGTAAGTCATTCCCAATGCCGGACACCAGCGTGTCGTTTCCTGCGCCGCCGTTCAGAGTCATCGTTCCACGAAACGTCGGCCCCGTCAGGCTGTTGTTCCCGGCACCACCCGTAAGCCGTGCAGCTTCGACCGACGACAACACGTCCGTTCCCATACCGGTGAGAGCCGTCGGCGTCAGCACGAAGTTCACGTTGCCTGACTCTTGCAACGTGTCTGTTCCCGCATCGCCGAATAACGAGTCGTTCCCTAAGCCCCCTTCAAGCAAATCGTTCCCGTTGCCTCCGGAAATCACATCGGCTCCCCGGCCACCAAACAACGTGTCGTTCCCGACCCCGCCTAGCAGCGTCACGGGACTCGTGAACCCACGAGCGTTCAGCAATGTGGCCAAACTCCCCGCCGAGAAGTTCGCCCGTTCGATCCCGACCAGATGATCGGATCCCAAGCCGCTTGTGGTCGTGTCGGCAGGCAAGCCGATCAACTGCGAATCGGTCAGCGTGATCGAACCGCTGAGATTCGACGCGGCGATCAAATCGTTGCCGCTGCCGCCGTTGAGCGTGTCGTCACCCGCATCGGGCGCGAACACATCATTGCCAATCCCACCGGTAATCGAATCGTTTCCGCCACCGCCGCTGAGCGAGACCGGAACGGTCAACGCCGCCGCGTTGATCACATCGTCGCCGGCGTTGCCGAACAGCGTCCATGTCGCCGTGCTGCTGAACGCCGAATCGATCGACGCAATCGTCAGCCGATCGGCTCCATCGCCCAGATCGATCTCCATCGAACGGCCAGGATTCGCGAACAGAATTTGCGATCCCGCGCCAAATGTGAACAGCGAACGCCCCGTGCCGCTCGCCAATTCGTCGGTCAGCAGCACGTCGTCGTTCCCCGGCCCAAACTGAAAGGCGCGATCCGCTGCCGCCAAATCGTCCTCGATCAACTCCGCCGCCGCGAACGTAATCACCACTGAGCCGTCGATCTCAAACGTCCCGTCCGTTGTGTTGTTGAACCTCTCGATCACCGTGCTCGGAGTAGCGCCCGTGACCAACAGCGAATCCGCCCCCCCGACCGGCTGTAACCCTCCACGAAACACAATCCCGCCCGACGGGATCGGGCTGCCGTTCGAATAGTCCACGATCAGCGAATCGAGATCGTTTGAACCGTTGATGATCAGCGTGCTGACCGCTGCGGGATTTACCCAAGCGGCCAACCGGCCGTTGATCAAGACTTCCAACGCGCCGTTGTTCGCCCGGACCAGATAAGTGTCGGGCTGCCCGTCGTTCGCGGCCAGATGCAGCGGGTCGTTGTTGGCCGTCAGAGTCAGCGGACTCGCCGAACCCACGACTTCAATTGGCACGACCTGATAATCAATTGTCCCCATCCGCGCCGCCGCCGTCGTGCCGGTCACAGTGATCCCCGTTGCCAACGTAATCTTCTCTGTCCCCACAAAATTGTTGGCCGGAGACACGATCACCGTGCCCGCCGTCAAGCCGACCGAGTATGCGATCTTGTTCCCATCGGTGATGTACGGATTGCCGATGTTGTTGTTTGCCAGCGAAGTCTTGTCGAGATATGTCAACGGTGACGCCGCCGGATTCGGATCGACGTCGTTCGCCACGATCGTGAAGCCGATCGTCTCCCCTTGCAGCGTGCGAATGATCGGAAAATCCTGGAGATACGGATTGCTGTTGATCGTGTCGCGAGCCACGGTCACATGCACCAACTGCTCGAAGAAATTTCCGTCCGCATCCGTGACCCGAATCGTCACGTCCGCCCGCCCCGCCGCCCCTTCCGGAGCCTTCAACAGGATTACGCCGTTCTCCACATCGGTGACGACATCGACCGACGTCATCGTTACGTTCGTCAGCGGTTTGTCGTTCGCGTCGGTCGGCACGTTGCTGATCGCTTCGCGAACGGCGTCTCCCTCAATCAGCGCTCCGAAAATCGTGTGTTGAAAATCCAGCCCGCGCCGCGCCGTCTCGGTGATGAAAAACTGCGAGTCGTTCGTGTCGTCCAACGATTTCGCCATAGCCAGTAATCCCGGGCGATTGAACTGCAAATCGTTATTGAACTGATCGTCAAATCGCCCCAGCGTCGAGCCGCCTGTCCCGGTCGCGGTCGGATCACCTCCTTGAATCATGAAGCTGTTGATGACGCGGTGAAACGTGACGCTGTCGTAGAAATTGTTCGTCGCCAATTCGGCGATGTGCTCCGTGGCCCGCGGCGTCAAGTCGTCGAACGTTTGAAACAGCATGTCGCCATAATTCGCCACGCTGATCTTCAAGGCCCCCGCGCGCGGACGCACCGTGGCCGTCACGCCCGCCGTGTTGTTCGTGATCCTCACACTGTAAGTCAGCTCCCCCCCATTTGGATCGTAGCCGTCCAAAGACAACAGCAACGGCGAACCGCTCAGCAACGTCTGCGCCGTCAACGGCACGAACGACGGATCGACTCCCGTCGGAATTGCGACGCTCGACCGCAGCGAAATCGTCTCCAGAGATTGCACGCCGGTCAGCCGCGTCGCATCGGGAAACACCCACGTCGGAAAGACCGTAATGTTGTTGTCCGCTGCCGCTTGATTCGGAGTTTCATCCGCGTTCGACACTTCCACAAATGGCAAGAACTGCCCGCCCTCTTCAAACGCTTCCCGCTGAGCCGTCGTGTCAGCCGACCAAGCCGTCCCGTAGAATTTCACTCCCGCCGTGTTGAGCGCTTTCGCAAACGCAACCAGATCCGCCTCCGCCACGCCAGTCAACAACGTGCGCGCTTCCAACTGCTCGACACTCGCCACGCTGCGGATCGCTCGCTCACGAGCCACTCGCTTCCGCTCTGTTCCAGAACCCAACGCCTTCCACGACGACAGCCACTTGGACCACTTCATGACAACCTGCCTTTTGGGTAACCCAGCCGAAGAACGCGGCCAGTCGATGTGAGGCAAGCCTTGTAGGCCACAAGCAAATTCTGCGGGAACGCGACTTGAGCGTTTTCTCCGTTAAGCCCTCAATTTTGCGGCGAGTCGGATCAGCTAGAGGCAATTTTTGCCGGTCAACCGAATAACGCCGAAAGACTTGAATGACACCAAAGAAAGCGAGCCTATCCCTTGAACATTGGCAACGAACGAGGGATCAAGAAAAGTCGAGTGCCCCAAAGTGACTTCGTAGTCGCTGCTACGGTCTTGATTCGTGATCGAAATGAAAATCACCAAACCACAAGGAGGATTGTCATTCGTTCTCGACTGGATGACGGCCGGGTGCGTCTTACCAGCGATTCAACTTGCCCGTACGTCGACCAATCCCATCGCTGCAACTTTTCGTCGAGTTCCATCGTCAAATTGGACATCAGGACGTCCTCCAGAAATCGGCTTTCACAATACCACATTCAATGATGTTTCTTTTCATGGTGATTTGACCGTCGATTCAACGCCGTCTCCTGATGGCCACGTTGTGAGCGCCGTGTGGTTTGCGCGATTGCGCGGATTGACCTGAATTTCCGGTTCATCCACAGTCTGGCATTGCCATTCGCAAGAAGAATTCAAAATCCAACTTACTGCGGATCGAGGATGCCAGACGGCGTGGTTCACATCGGAAATGTTCCGCCAATTGAAGAAGTCTCCCGTCACGAAATTTGTGGAAGAGTCGCTTTCCCTGAGGCTCATCGGGTAGTCTAATGTCTGCTCTCCGGGGACTTGGCGAGACAAAGTTGGCCCCCCGGAACCCGCCCCAGAACCTACCCCGAAAAACTTCGGATTGAGTTCCGACTTGGACACGACGTTCAGCGACGGCTTAACAACGCGAGGTACGACGATGCGTGGATTTAAGTATCCTTTCATAGCTCTGTGCTTGGGCTTGACCAGTTGGTCCGTGGCTCTGCCGCTTTGCGCGGCTGACGCTCCAGCGACTGACGCCGTCAGTTTCGATAAGCAGGTTCGCATAATTCTTCAAGCGAATTGCCAAGGCTGCCACCAGCCGGCCAAGGCCGGTGGGCAGTATGTGATGACCGCGTTCGATCGGCTTGTCAAAGGGGGCGAGAGCGGTTCTGCTGCAGTCGTACCGGGGAAGCCGGAAACGAGTGCGCTGTTACAGTTCATCACGCCGAAGGATGGAAAAGCGGAGATGCCGAAGGGGAAACCGCCGCTCAATCCGGCGGAGATTGAGCTGATCAAAAAGTGGATTGCTCAAGGGGCGAAGGATGATACGGCGGCCGGCGCGAAGCAGCGCTACGATCAGGATCACCCGCCCGAATACACGCGGCCGCCAGTAATCACGTCGCTCGATTATTCGCCCGATGGGCAGACGCTGGCGATCAGTGGGTTTCATGAAGTGTTGCTCGTGAAGGCGGAGTCGGGCGAGTTGGTTGGTCGGCTTGTCGGGCTTTCAGAGCGGATTGAATCGGTGCGATTCTCGCCGGATGGGGCGAGGCTGGCAGTGACGGGCGGGTTGCCAGGGCGAATGGGCGAGATTCAGATTTGGGATGTCGCAACCAGAAAGCTGACGCTGGCAGTGTCGGCAACATTCGACACGGTTTATGGCGGAAGCTGGTCTTCGGACGGCAAGTTGATTGCGTTCGGTGGTGCGGACAACGTCGTACGAGCGATCGACACGACCACTGGCGAACAAGTCTTGCAGAATGGCGCGCACACAGACTGGGTGCTCGACACGGGATTCTCGCCGGACAATTCGCACTTAACGTCGGTCAGCCGTGACATGACAGCGAAGTTGACCGAAGTCAGCACACAGCGGTTCATCGACAACATTACCTCGATCACTCCGGGGGCATTGAAAGGCGGCATTCAAGCGGTTGCGTCGTTGCCGAATCGGGATGAAGTTCTGGCTGGTGGCTCTGACGGCGTGCCGAAGATTTATCGGCTGTATCGCAAGACGGCTCGCGTGATCGGAGACGACGCGAACATGCTGCGGGCACTGAGCGCGATGCGCGGACGTATTTTCGGAGTCGCGACGAGTCGCGACGGATTTCGCTTTGCGACGTCGAGCGCTCTCGATGGGGCCGGCCAAGTGTTCGTCTTCCGGTTTGATCCGGCTCAGGTGCCGGACAACGTCAAAGCGATGCTCGCGAAGCCGTTCGCCGAACGAATCCCCGCCGAGAAAGATGCGATCGAAAATCATTTCAAAGCGGCGGCGCTGACCGAATCGAAAGTTGAAGTCAAGGCGAATGTGTACTCGGTTGCGTTTCGACCCGACGGCAATGTCGTGGCGGCGGCGGGTTCGGATGGCATTGTGCGGTTGATTGACGCGAACACCGGCGCGGTCTCCAAGGAATTCTCGCCTGCTCCAGTCAAACCGACTGTCGGCACTCCGCCGAGTCAGTTGGCTGCAAACTGGAAGCCAGCGGCAGAGAAAGTCGAGACCGAATCATTGCCGAATGGAACGAAGGTCGTTGGACTCGAAGTTGTGCCGAATGCGATCAAGCTGTCCAGTCCATTTGACTATGTGCAATTGCTGATCACGGCGAAGCTCGACAGTGGTGATCGTGTTGATGCAACGCGGATTGCGCAAAGTCAGGCCACAGCCGCAAACGTGACGGTCTCGGCAACTGGCGTGGTTCGAGCGGCGGCCGACGGCGCGACGTCGCTGGTCGTGAAGCTCGGCGATCAAGCGGTGACGATCCCCGTTGAAGTTAGCGGCGTTGCGGCGGAGTTTCATCCCGACTTCATTCGCGACGTGAACCCCGTGCTCTCGCGAGTCGGTTGTAACGCCGGCACTTGTCACGGTTCGGTTAAAGGGAAGAACGGCTTCAAGCTTTCTCTGCGCGGTTACGACCCGATCTACGACGTGCGTGCTCTGACCGATGATCTGTCGTCGCGCCGCGTGAACCTCGCGTCACCGGATGACAGCTTGATGTTGCTGAAGACAACCGCCGCCGTGCCGCATGTCGGCGGCCAAGTCATTCAGCCGGGCGAGCCGTATTACGAAGTCATCCGCCGCTGGGTTGCCGACGGCGTGAAGCTCGATGTCGCTTCGCCGCGAGTTACGAAGATCGACGTCTTGCCGCAGAATCCGGTCGTGCAATTGATCGGAGCCAAGCAGCAACTGCGGGTGCTGGCAACGTACGCCGACGGTCGCGTTCGGGACGTGACTCGCGAAGCGTTCGTCGAAAGTGGCAACACCGAAGTCGCCGCCGCCGAGCGCGGCGGACTGCTGAAATCTCTGCGACGCGGCGAAGCGCCGATGCTTGTGCGGTACGAAGGAGCCTATGCCGCGACGACGTTGACCGTCATGGGCGACCGTACTGGATTCGCCTGGGCGGAACCGCCGGCCAACAACAAGCTCGATCAGCTTGCCGCAGCGAAGTGGCAACGGATGAAAATTCAACCGAGTGAAATCTGCTCGGATTCCGATTTCATTCGCCGCGTGTTCATCGACCTGACCGGCTTGCCGCCGAAGTCGGACGAAGTGAAAGCGTTCCTTGCAGATGCACGCGACACGAAGGTCAAACGGGACGAACTGATCGACAAGCTGGTCGGTTCGGACGACTACGTCGAATACTGGTCGAACAAGTGGGCGGACCTGTTGCAGGTCAACGGCAAGTTCTTGGCTCGCGAGGGAGCGACCACGTTCCGCAAATGGATTCGGGACGAAATCACTGCGAACACCCCGTATGACCAGTTCGCCAAGAAGATCATGACGGCGACCGGCTCGAACAAAGATGTGCCGCAGGCGGCGTACTTCAAGACGCTGCGCGAGGCAACCGCCACGATGGAAAACACCACGCACTTGTTCCTCGCGATCCGTTTCAACTGCAACAAATGCCACGATCACCCGTTTGAACGTTGGACTCAAGACCAGTACTACGAAACGGCTGCGTACTTCGCTCAGATCGGCCTCGACCGCGATGCCGCGAGCGGCGATCGCAACATCGGTGGAACGGCTGTGGAAGGGGCGAAGCCATTGTACGAAATCGTCGTCGACCGCCCGGCGGGAGAAGTGCTGCACGAACGAACGTCGCAACCGACGCCACCAAAGTTCCCGTTCCAACTCGTCAGCCAAGTCACTCCGCCAGCCGCTCAACCGGCTCCGGCTGCGAAGCCGCGCCGCCTTGAGTTCGCCGACTGGTTGACCTCGCGCGACAATCCGTATTTTGCGAAAAGCTACGTCAATCGGTTGTGGGGTTATCTGTTCGGCGTCGGCATCGTTGAGCCAATCGACGACATCCGAGCGGGCAATCCGGCGACGAACCCGGAACTGCTCGACGAACTGACTCGCGAATTCCTCGCCAGCAACTTCGACGTGCGGCATGTGATCAAGCTGATCTGTAAGTCGCGGACATATCAACTGTCGTTCCAGCCAAACAAGTTCAACATCGACGACCGGATCAATTACTCGCACGCGATTCCGCGCCGGCTCCCCGCGGAAGTGCTGTACGACACTGTGTATCGCGTGACCGGTTCGGTCTCGAAGATTCCTGGGGTTCCGGCCGGCATGCGAGCCGCCGCGTTGCCCGACTCCGGCATCGAATTGCCCAGCGGCTTTCTGACAACGTTCGGTCGCCCGGTTCGCGAAAGTGCCTGCGAATGCGAACGCTCTGCCGGCCTGCAACTTGGCCCGATCATGGCGTTGATTAGCGGTCCGACCGTCGCCGAAGCAATCTCCGATCCGGCCAATGAACTGGCGAAACTTGTCGCCGCTCAACCCGACGACAAACAACTGGTCGAAGAGATCACGTTGCGAGTCCTCAATCGACCCGCGACAGAAGTCGAACACAAAGGTTTTTCCGAAGCACTCGCTGCAATCGACGCCGATCACCAAAAGGTCTCCGGTCAGTTGAAGCTCCGCGAAACTGATGCTGCCGCGCTGATGCCGGTCCTCGAAAAGAAACGAGAAGAAGCGATCGGTCGCACGAAAGAGGAAACAGCCGTTTACGAAAAACAGATTGCACCGCGAGTTGCCGAACTCGAAAAACAACGAGCCGACAACATCGCGGCCAAACAAGCCGACATCAAGAAGTACGACGAACGCCTCCCGGCGAAGTTGACGGAGTTCGAGAAGCAATACACCGCGAACAACGTCGACTGGATTCCGCTTCTGCCGACGTTGGTCGCTGGGGCAAAGGAAACAACACTGCGAGTCGAATCGGATCGTTCAGTGATCGTCGAAGCCAAGGGGGCACGCAACGCCGTGCTGACCCTGACGTTCCCGACCAATCTGAAAAATATCACCGCTTTTCGACTCGAAGCGATTGCCGATCCGAGTGCCCCGAACGGTGGCCCCGGCCGCGCCGGCGACGGCAACTTTGTGTTGAGCGAGTTCGAGGTCTACGCCGCTTCTGCCACCGACCCGAAACAGGTGAAAAAGATTGAACTGCACAAAGCTCTGGCCAGTTTCAGTCAGGCCAACTTCGAGATCGCGAAGGCCGTCAACGGCAATCCGAACGACGGCAACAAAGGTTGGGCGATCTCCCCCGCTTATGGCGTCACACACTGGGCCACGTTTGAGCCAAAGCAACCCCTCACGCTGGAAGCAGGCCAGCAAATCAAGGTGATGATGCACCACAAGTTCAGCCAACCGGATTACGTCATGGCCAAGTTCCGCATCTCGGTCGCCGTCGACAAACCCGACGTCGGCCTCACATTGTCCGATGAATTGCGAACAATTCTGCAAACTCCAGTCGCCGAACGAAACGAAAAACAGACTGCGGCGCTCAGTAAAGTCGTCCGAGCGGTCGATACCGAATTGAAAAACCTCAACCAAGCACTGGCCGTTGCAAACCAACCGATCCCGACTGACCCTGGCCTCGTCACACTGAAAGAAAAACTGGACCTCGTCAGCCTGCCGGTACCGCCGGACGCCCGACTGGCTCAACTGCAACAAGACGTGAAAGCCAGCGAAGTCCAACTGACTAACAAGCGTCTGACGGCAGCTCAAGACGTCGTCTGGGCATTGATCAACACGCCAGCGTTTTTGTTCAACCGGTAGAATCAAACCCGAGGCGGCAGTTGAATCTCTTGGACTAAACCAAGTCCAACCTGATACATTCCGTCGCATTACAAAATCCTTGAAACGGAGAATTCCAAATGCTTTCGATCCTTGGTCAGTTTGGAAAAGACTTGTGTGACCGCCAGTTGGGAATGAGCCGTCGGCGGCTGTTGAACGTTGGCGGAAGCGGCGTCCTCGGCGTCACACTGGGCTCGATGTTGAAGATGCAGGCGAAGGCGGCCGATTCAGGGATCAGCGGCGGGCCGGGGTGGGGCAAGGCCAAGAGCGTCGTGCTCATCTATCTGCAAGGTGGCCCTTCGCATTTGGACCTGTGGGATCCGAAGCCGGATGCTCCCGACAACGTGAAGAGTATCTTCCAGCCGATCGCTACGAAGCTTCCGGGAGTCAACTTCACGGAGATTTTGCCGAACCTCGCTAAGATGAACGACAAGTTCACGATGATCCGCTCGGTTGGTTACACGCCGAACGGGTTGTTCAATCACACGGCCGCCATCTATCAAATGATGACCGGCTACACGACCGACAAGGTCAGCGCATCGGGTCAGCTTGAGCCTCCGAGTCCGAAGGATTTTCCGAACTTCGGCTCGAACATCATCCGCCTCAAGCCGCCGACCGAACCAATGCTGCCGTTCGTGATGCTTCCGCGACCGCTGCAAGAGAGTAACGTTGTCGGCAAGGGTGGAACCGCCGGGTTCCTCGGCAAAGCGTTTGACCCGTACACGCTTTATCCCGATGGGGACGACAACGACTTGAACAAGATGGACCGGATCAAGATCGACGACCTACAACTGCGGCCGGAAGTTTTCTCCGTCCGCCTGGAACGACGTGCTCGTTTGCGTGAATCGATCAATGCCGGGATGAAGGAAGTCGATGCGGCGGTCAAGGACTACAACCTCGACAGCTACTACGACCAAGCGTTGAAACTGATCGTCTCCGGCCGCGCCCGCGAGGCGTTCAATCTCGGAGCCGAATCGGGCGAACTGCGAGCGAAGTACGGACGCAACACGTTCGGCCAAAGCTTGCTGTTGGCCCGGCGTCTCGTCGAAGCGGGCACGCGAGTCGTGGAAGTAATCTGGCCGAAGGTTGCCAACAGCGACAATCACTCGTGGGACCATCACGCGGGCTTGCCCGATCGCATGAAGAAGCAGTCCGGTCCGATGCTCGACGCTGGCCTCTCCGCGTTCATCAGCGATCTCGACGAACGCGGCATGCTCGATGAAACGCTAGTGTTGTGCTTGGGTGAATTCGGCCGCAGCCCGAACCGCGGCGTGAGCACTTCCGGCAACAGCAATACCTCGGACGGACGCGACCACTGGCCGTACTGCTATACCGGCGTCATTGCTGGAGCCGGCATGAAACGCGGTAACATCCACGGCAAGTCCGACAAAACCGCCTCCAGCCCGCTGGAAAACCCGGTTCACCCAATCGAACTGTTGGCGACGATCTACCACGCCTTCGGCATCCATCCGGAGACGATCGTCTACAACCACCTGAACCAACCGCGAGAACTCGTCAAAGCCCAAGCGGTGACGAATTTGTTCTCATAGGTTTGCCCTTTTCGCAACCGCTAACGAAAACGCCTCGGTCAGGATTCGATGTGACCGAGGCGTTTCCCTTTTTGGCGTCAATGTGGACTTCTCGGCTGAAGTCGATCAGTCTGGCACGGCTTTCCGGCGGGTCGGTCGATGACGCCGTGAAAAACTACTTCCGACGGTTGGCCCCACCGGATCGAGCGCCGTGAGTTGCACGAGGACTGTTGTCTGTCGGGGCTTTTGCGGCACTCGCTGCCGCGTCCCAACTTTTGGCCACAGCGTCGAGTCCTAAGTCATGATACATCTTCGAAAGTTCGTGACGAACAGCGACGTTTCGAGGATCACGTCCCGCCAATCGCTCAAGCGAATTGATGCGAACTTTCGCATCGAGCAGTTGTCGATGAAAATTGAGGTACCGTTGCGATTCGACCTTCTCGCCCCGTCGAGCCAGAGTTTGTCCTAATAAGTAGTGCGCTTCAGCATTGTTTGGTTCCCGCATGATGACCTCTTGCAGTGCGACCGTCGCTGCGGAAAACTGTTGTTGCGAGAACTGCACACGACCGATCAAAAACTGCGCTGCAGGCCATTCCGACTCTGTACTCGAAACGGTTTGAAGTTTTTGTAATGCCTCGTCTACATGCCCTTCGGAAAACAAGAGCCTTGCCAAGGTCACCGTCCGGTGGGCCGATTCCTGAGGCAGAAGTTGTTCGAAACGCTCATACTCTTCGCGGCCTCGTTTGATCTCGCCGACCCGAATTAGCAATTCCACCACTGACTGGAGATCGTCGGCTTTCGGATGATCGGTTAGTGTCATTTGTTTTTGCCGAGCCTTGAGCGCGGATTCCCACTGTCCCCGATCTTCAAAAACGAACGCCAGCAAACGCCACGGCTCCGCCGAACTCGGTCGGAGTTTCAGCCATTCCTGACAGTGCTTCAGGACGTCCTCTTGGTGCCCGAGGTCATATCGGATGTAAGCGGCAATCCGTAGCGTCGGAGTCGGATCAGATCCGGGTTTTGAGACGGCCGCCTCGACAAGCTGTTCGGCGATTCCCCATTCGCCGATCTCAAAAAACAAAAGTGCGGCCGGCAACAGACTGAATTCTCGACAGGTCGGTAATTTGACCTCTTGAAACAACGCACATGCCTCCAATCTCCGACCCTGACTTGCGACGGCGGCACTTCGCAACAAGAGCGCGTCCGTCAACAAGTGGTCATCGGCATCTTTGCGACCTGGTTGCAGGAACTCTCGCAGATTCAATTCGACTTCCCGAGCCAGACGCTGATCGGCGTTTCTGTCGACGGTCGGCGACATTTCCAGAACGTGTTCGGCGATTGCCATTAATTGCTTACCGGATTCGTAAACGCCGCTTCGCTGTGCGACCTCTCGCATCGACAGATAGCCAAGAACGCCCCACACGACGATCGCGACCATTCCGGCAGTGAGAGCCACCTTCGGCAGCCACCAGCGATGCCCGCATGATTGAGATGGCCGCGTACTTCCGGATTCATGTCGAGCGGCGGAGTCGTCAAGGTTCGCGGCCGGTCCCTTCCACAAGCTCATGAGTTTCTCGCGTTTGCAGATTCGTAAACACTTCATTCTGGCCGCTCGGCCAGGTCACATGAACTATCGCTGCTGCTGCACTGTCTTGAGGAAATAGAATTCGCGAATCAAAGTGCGACAGATATCCACCGCCTCCTCGTACCCAACGATGCAGTTGCCGACCTTCATAGGTTGCTCGCACTTTCGCTCCGATGGCGTCTGGATTGGATTGAGTTCCACGCAGTAACACTCGCACCCAATGCGGAGGTGAACGCCGATTGCGAAGTACGGTCACCGGCTCAGTCAGGTGTACTACGAGCAAGTCCAGCGCACCGTCATTGTCGAGATCCCCCAAGGCGGCACCTCGGCCGGAATGGGGAAGACGAAAATACGGTCCACCTTGGGCCGTCACTTCTGAAAACCGCTGTCCCTGCTCGTTCCGAAAAATCTGCGCGGGCTGCCGGTAAGGAACCTCATCCGAGTCGTACATCACATGCCCATTCATGATGAACAGATCCATCCAACCATCGTGATCCAAGTCACCAAACCCGGTCCCAAATCCAACTCCCCGCCTGGTAGGTGCCCCCAAGCCGACAAGATCGGTGACATTTACGAAGCCCTCCGCGCCGAGGCCACGAGCCAAGGTGCTGTCTTGCCCGGTAAAGTTTGTGTAAAAAAGATCCAACCGTCCATCTCCATCGTAGTCTGCCGCATCGACCCCCATCGAACCTTCACGTTCCCCGTTTTGCGATAATGCCACGCCCGCCACCAAAGCCTCTTCACGCCACGGGAATTCACCACCGCGGTACAACTGATTCTCGTGGGCATCGTTCGTCACGTACCAATCCAACTGCCCGTCGTCATTGAAGTCGGCCGCAACAACTCCCAATCCGCGCATCGCGCCTTGCAGCCGCGCGCGATCGGTCGCATCCTCAAACTTCCCATTTCCAAGATTCCGCCACAACTGATGCGGTTGACCAGGATACCGGGTCGGTCCACAGAGATCGCGCCGTGGGCCTTGCCATTCGTCATAGATACAGACGTCGGCACTTCGATCCCATTCGGCGTAACGAGTCACATACAGATCCAACCAGCCATCACGATCGAGATCCCCCCACGCGGCGGCCGTGAACCAGCCGCCCGCAGTTAACTGGGCTGCCACAGTGACGTCCTCGAAATGCTGTCCAACGTCGTTTCGATAGAGCCGCACTCCTCCATAACCAGTGGCGAGTAGATCCGGCCAGCCATCACGGTTGTAGTCCCCGACTGCCACACCATGCGTGTAGAGATCCGAGGCATCCAAGCCAACGGTCTGCGTTTCATCGGTGAATTGGCACCCACCGGCATTGCGATAGAACTTGCCAGCGACTCCGTTCACGCCAGTCGGCAACTGATCGAGCTGCCCGCCACCAGGCAGGAACAGGTCCAAGTCTCCATCGCGGTCGCAGTCAAACAAGGCCACGCCCCCCCCGACCGATTCCAACAGAGTGTAAAACCCCGCTTCGCCACCGTTACGATACTCGTGCCGAATCCCCGACCGCGCGGTCACATCTTCAAACCAATCGTCTGGCTGCGACAATCCTGGATCGTCGGGCGCCGGAAGCTGGTGAGGTCGTCTTGCATTTCGAAAAGAGGTTTGCGCGGGAGTCACCGTAGCGACCGATCGGTCTCCATCGGATGTCACTCCGTGCTGCACCGAACTCTTATCCGAAGGGGGTGATCCACTACAGCCAGCGATCGCAACGCACGCGCCAGCGATCCAGTCGACAAGACGCAGCGATATTCTCCTCGGGGAGCGACGCGGCTCAGACTCCAGTCTTTGAGATCGAATGAGTGTGCTCACGGTTTCGGAGGGGGTTGAATCTGAGTCGGAATTTCAGAAAGGGATTCCAGGGAACGACGCCAATATTCCGCTCGGGACGTCAGGCCGATGTTTTCGTAAATCGAAATGAGTTCCTGTCGAGTCGCGCGATCGTTGGGCCGAGTCGTCGCGCGACGCTCCAGTCGGAACAGTTGGACTTTGATCTTGCTCAACTCACGCTGCGTTTTAAGTGTCTCTTGAGCGCGCTCGATTCGTCCCGCCCGCTGGCTGGCTTGCGCGAGGACATAAAATCCCTCGTGGGACAACGGATCCACCAACACATGCCGCTCTAAGGCATCCGCGGCCCCGACGAAGTCTCCCTCCTCCATCAGAATTCGCCCTAGCAGCAACCAAGCGTCCGCTGAGGATTCGTCACTCTGGAGCAATTGCTCGACCAGTGGCTTCGCTTCACTGTATCTCGCTTCACTATACAGCAGACGTGGGACCAACAATGGATCTTGTTGTAAGACATTGGCCGCCAGCGGCGATGTTTGCAAGCGATCGAATTCACGGCGGGCCTCATCGACTTGCCCGGTATAGAGCAGAAAACTGATCAACGTCATCCGGTAAGACGCGTCCTCTCCGACCACCCGAGGCAAGACTTCTCGGTAGGCCGTCAAGGCATTTAACCACTCTCCCCGCTCCTCATACACAGACGCGATCACGACCCACGGATGCGGGTCACGCGTGGCCAATTGCGCCAGCTCACGGCAATGGCTAAGAACGTCGTCATACCGGCCCAGGTCATAACGGATGAGGCAGGCCGTGCGCAGCGTACGTTCTCTGCTGTGCGCGGTTCCGGAACGGGATGACGATGGCGTGGTCGACGACTTGGAGTCACGTTCGAGTGCCACGGAAATCAATTTGTCCGCCGTGACAAAGGCGCCAACTTGAAAGAAAATCTTCGCCGCTGTGGTGAGGTCCGCAGCTTGAGCCTGGGTCAAATCAATCGCGTTTACCGCCTGTTCGGCCTTCGCGGCATCACCACGCAAGGCGACGGCCGCCGCCAGTAGCAAGTTCGCTCCCACGACATCCGCACCGCTGGCGACTAGATATTGACCAATTCGATTGGCAGCGGCTCGGGCCTGATCCTGCCGCTCAGACGGATCATCCGCCGGTTCTTCTAGCAACACGCGGGCTGTGGCGAGCAGTGGTTCCAGGGGAGACGGTCGCCGTCGAAGCCATACAAGGCTGCTGCCAAGAGCCCCGACGATAACGGCCACGAGACTGATTACGATCACCAACTGCCGACGACGGTAACGGCCGGGTCGCGTGGCACTGACATACCGTGGCCCGATCTCCCCCAAGTTCGTTTCACTCTGGCTGGCCATCGCCTTCTCGCAGCAAATGAGTTTGGCCTGGCGTTAGTTTTTCGAAAACCTCGGTGCGGCGTGAGGGCCACGTCACGACCACGGTTGCTGGACTCTCGGTTTCCAGTGGAAACAGGATGCGTGGATCGGAACTCGACAGATAGCCGGAACCGCTCCGTACCCAACGAGCCAACGAGCGACCACTCGACTTCAATACGACCTTCGCGCCGACGGCCTCCACGTTCGATTTCTGGCCACGCAATACGACACGAATCCATTTTGACGCCGGATGAGTGTTCCGCAACAGCGCAACTGGCGCGTCCTGGTGGACGACAACCAAGTCGGTCCCACCATCGTTGTCCAAGTCTCCACACGCGAGCCCACGGCCAGCATGAGGTGACGCGAAGTACGAACCACCCTTTGCGGAGACCTCTTCAAAACGACGTCCCTCGCGGTTTCGAAACAACTGCGCCGGCTGAAGGTACGGAGCTTTACTGTCCGAGAACTGAACATGCCCATTCGCGATCACGAAATCCTGCCAACCATCGCTGTCAAAGTCGATGAAATGGGTTCCAAATCCCACCCATCGCCAAGACGGACCAGCCAGTCGAGTTGTCGTCGTGGCATCCAGAAATCCCGTCCCGGTCAGGTTCCGATATAGGGAGTTATCCTCTTCGGAAAAGTTGGTGTACCAGAGGTCAAGCCAACCATCGCCATCAAAATCGCCGCCATCGACACCCATCGATCCTTGTTCTTCTCCGGCCGGCGAGAGCGCCACGCCCCACAACAGTCCCACGTCTTCGAATCTCCCGTCCGCCGAACCCAGCCAGAGATTGTTGGGATGCACATCGTTCGTTACGAAGATGTCGCTATAGCCATCTTCGTTGAAATCCGCCACGAGAACTCCCAGTCCTCGAGCTGCAATTGCAGACAGCCCGACCTGTTCCGTCACATCCTCGAACGATCCATTCTCCGTCTGCCGGAACAGTTGGTCCACTTGGCCCGGGCACCGCGTGGGACCGCAGGTGTCCCGCTCTCCACGGTCATTCAGACAACGCTCGATCTGGCTTGTCGACCAGTCGCAGTAAGTTAAGACAAACAGATCCATCCGCCCGTCATTGTCGTAATCCAACCAGGCACCATTCACGTTCCACGAAGGAAACTTCAATCCCGACTGGGCCGTGACATCCACAAACCGTCCCGCCTGATTCTGAAGCAGGCGACCATCATGGTATCCGGCGACAAACAGATCGGGATCGCCGTCAGCGTCGTAATCTCCCACCGCGCAGCCATGTGAATAGAAAGCGAGTTCTGCCAAGCCGCAGCTCTCCGTGACATCTTGAAATCGCCAGTCTCCGTCGTTGCGAAACAAGCGGACATACTGGCCATGCAAGGTCACCGGCGGCGATCCGCTCAGGGAGCCGCCGCCAGGAAAAAACAAATCCAGATCGCCATCATTATCGAAGTCGAGCAACCCCACTCCACCGCCGACCGATTCCAAGATCGTGAAAAGTTGAGCTGCCCTCCCCGTGTCGTAGGTGAACCGAACGCCGGAGGTTTCCGTCATATCCGCAAATAAGCCGACAGCAACACTGGATATTTTTTCGACCGCGCGGGACTTCCCCTCGAAAGCCACCGACTCTGTTGGCGTATTATGGCCTTTGCCCGTGTCGGGCACGGAACCACCATGACATCCCAGCAGTGCCAGGGTCAGGCAAATGGTGCCAGCGATCTCACGCATAGCGGTATCCGCAGTGCCAGATTACTTGCCCGTTGGCGGTGTCACCTTGAGCGTAACGCTGTTCTCTTTCGGCTCGATTTTGACCGACAACGTGGTTGTCTCCAATGCCTCAAATTTCTTGTCGACCAACGGTTTATTGTCTGGATTCTTGTAGTCCAAGGGGACAGTCCCCATCACAATGACCTTGTAGGTTCCTTCGGGGGCACCGTCGTCAGGCTTGTCAGTGGTCAGTTTGAAACTGCCGTCCGACTGAATGATTCCCTGGGCTGTCCCTTTGTCATTGCTGAAGATCACGGTCCCCTGTTTTGGCGAGCCGCCCCCCTCGACTTCGATTTTTCCGGACACAGGATAGGTCTTCACAGACGATCCACAGCCAGTCGCGATCACACAAAGCAAAAGCAGTATCGGCCCCAAGTCACTGAACTTCCGTTGACATCTTGTAGCCATCTGATTTCCCTTTGATTTAGAAGTCTCGCCCAACCTCAAACTGGCGGGGCAGTATTTCGGCGAGATCGCCTTTGATCTCACAAAACAACCGACCACCCAGTTGTAACCCTGGGTGGTCGAAGATCAACACTTCATGTCAATGCGGCTAGAACTCGCCAACGGGATTGCCATCATTCCGACGCCCGAGGTTGTCGTACACCGTCCTGTTAATCGTCTGATTGATACCGCGAACGGCACCGTCGCCCATCACAAAGTGAATCAAGCCCTTGTGCCAACTTCCGAACCCGTATGTGCCGTTGGCATCACCGGAAGCGTCATTGGGATTCGTTCGCAGGACACGGCGACCACTACGCATCGCCGAGAATTCATTCCACCCGGAGCTGATACCATAAAGCGATCCGTCCGACCCACCACCGCCTCCGTCGCAACAAACATTGAGAAGTGACTCAGGGGTAAATTTCTCGCCAAAAAAGATCGTGTTCGAGGAGCCGTCCGATATTTTCGACAAGGTATCACGCGGCTTCCATGATCGGATCGGTGTCGTAGTAGGGTTGGTCAGAATCCGTGGCGAAAACACAGCCGATCGAATGGCCGACCGCTGGGATCGATGCCGTTGGTAGTGAGCTCGCCACCATTCGCCATCGTCGTCAGTCCACATCATCGCTGCGTAATCGCCGTTTCCGCCGGTTCCGTCAGCGGAACCTCCGCCGCCTCCACCCGTGGCACGCGATGTCCCAGTGCGAACGCTGGGACACTTCCACATGGCCAGTGAAGAGGCTTGGTCACTTGTCCGCACGGCGACATTCTTGGCAGACGACATCAACTCCTCAACTTGAAAAGTCTTGTAGAGCGGAGCTTGATCGAGAAACGGCAAGAGCAATACAGCCCAGGTGGTAGTGTGAAGGTCGTCGGGACCGTCTTCTCCATCCGTCCCAACTTCTGGATGCAAATTGAGTGGTACGATCCCTGCCCTGGTATCGTGGAAATTGTGGAACGCGACCCCCAGTTGCTTCAACTGGTTCTTGCACTGCGATCGACGGGCCGCCTCACGCGCTTGTTGCACGGCTGGCAACAATAAGGCGATAAGGATGGCAATGATGGCGATCACCACCAGCAATTCGATCAGCGTGAATCCCTTAATTTGGGAGTCCCTACGAGATGTCAAATTACGTAGCATCGTTGAATCCTCCGAACGTTCGTGAAAGAGATGAACAAGCTGTGTCCTAACAGAACAAAAGCCGGACGACACTTAAAAGCTGGCAATAATAATCGGTCCAGATCACGTCGACGCAGCAGATCACATCGACTCCGGGTTTCAGAATTGGCAAAAGGTTAATTTGGCGATTCGTTCCAAACAACCGATATTTCTTTACGAATTGCCAGATTACGAATTTGTAATCTACTGGCTGGCCACCCAATTCCCAGTCGAATCCGCCGTTCGGGTGGACATAGTCAGCCTGACTGGGGACTTTGGTAATTCTTTCTCTGGCGGAAACGATTTAGACGGTCACTTCCGTTAGGAAATAAGCCGCCGAGTTGGACTTCTCGATTGGGGGCGATCAGACTGGCACGCCTTACTTGGGGGGCAGGTCGATGACGCGGTTCGTCGGTTGGTTGAGCGTCGCGATGTGGTGCGTCTCGCCGTGGTTAGTTCACGGTGAAGAGCCAAAGCCTGCCGTTCCACCTAAAGGCAATCCGCTGCAAAACCTGTTGCAGAAAATCATCCCGCCGCAAGCTGCTGATCCTGATGCGGCGGATGAAATGGACGAACGAGCGCCAAAGGATCGGCGACAGACGGAGTCGCTGAAAAAAATCGCGGCCGCGATTGAGCAGCAAGACTGGCCGAATGTGGTCGAACAATTGCACCGGTTGCTGGCGGAGAAAGAAGACTCGGCGGGGCGCCTGGGGGCGTCCACTTGGGGGTCGGTGCGCGAGCAAGCGTTGCGATTGATGTTGAGGTTGCCAGACGAAGCTCAGCAGGCGTTTCGAGAACGTTGGAGCGCGGAAGCTCGGCGGCAGTTGGAGACGATCAAAGAGTCAAATCGTGTCTCGGACCTCGTACCGATTGCCGTTCAGTTTTTGTTGACCGATGCCGGGCATGAGGCGGCGGATCGGTTGGCTTGTTGGCATTTTGATCGAGGTGAATTCGCGCTGGCGACTCGTTGGTTTCGACGGGTTGAAGATGCCTTGGCGATTCGTGCGACATCGCGTGTGTGGCAATTGAAAGCGGCATTCGCAGCGGCTCGCGCGGGAGACAAAAAACTCGCCGAAAGATGGCAACGCGGCACGGCAGAATCGCCGGATGAAACTCAGGAACTTGGCGGAGCACCGGTTCGCGTTGCGGAATGGTGGCGAACACGACCGACGGAGACTCCGCCGCGCGAGCCGTTGACTGAATGGCCGATGACGTTCGGACTTGCCAGCCGATCGGGGATTCCAGCCGGTGGAGTGCCATTGATGTGGTCGCGCTGGAAACAGCCGCTGACGGGCAATCAGCCGTTGCAACAGCGGATTGAACTGTTGATTGACGATTGCCGCGATCAAACAATCGCGACGATTCCGGTCAGTCAGCCGGTGTTTGTTGAGGGCTTGATCGCATTGCGAACGTTGGCGGGAGTGCAGGTGTGGGAAGCGGCAACCGGGAAGTTGTTGTGGTCGGCGAGTGACGAGCGGCCGGCCGAGAAGTCGTTGTCGCCGAATCCGTCCGGCATCAACGTGCAGATCAATATTAATATCAACTTCGGACAGCGCGCGGGTTGGGGGGCGTTTGGCGAAGTGAATCGGGCTGCCGAACGGGTGGACTTGGACAATTCCGCTTTGGCCAATTTGTTGTTTGGCAACGGCAACTTTGGGCCGTTAAGCAGTGACGGTCAGCAACTGTTTTTCGTGGAGGATGGTTTGCTGATGTCGAATCCCGCCGAATTGTCGAACGGTCCGGGGGGACGCTGGTCGGGGGCGACACGTCGTGGTGCGGATAGTAATCGGCTGGTGTCCTATGGCCTGCGGAGTGGTCGACCGCTGTGGTCGGTGGGTGGTGCTGAGACTGATGATGCGTTTCAGGCTCCGTTGTCGGGGACGTACTTTTTCGGACCGCCGGTCGCGGACGGGGATGAGCTGTTCGTGATCGGCGAGCGTGACAGCGAGGTTCGCCTTTTTTGTTTGGATCGCGAATCGGGCAGCCCACTCTGGTCGCAGTTGCTCGCGGTGGCGGCGGAGTCGATCGCGCGGGATCTGGGACGGCGACAAACGACTGCTCAACCAGCGTTGTCGGACGGCGTTGTTATATGTCCGACAACGGTCGGTTGGCTGACGGCGGTAGATCGCCGTTCGCGCGAGTTGCAGTGGACGTATCGGTATTCGACGCCAACTCCGAATCGGCGACGGAATCCGGGACAGTCGGCGACGGTTTTGCCCGTTTGGAGCGACCGTTGGCGGCCGAGTGTGCCGGTCATTTCCGGGGATTCGGTCGTTTTCTCGCCGATGGAAACCGAAGATCAGAACCGGCGGCAGGGAAGTCTCATTTGCTTGAGTTTACGTGATGGAACTCGGCGCTGGGTCCGGGCGCGCGAACAAAATTGGATTGCGCTGAATGGCGTTCACGACGGGCGCGTGTTGCTGCTGGGGACTCGTCGCGCCGCCGCGCTGTCGCTGGCGAATGGCGAAGTTCTTTGGGAGCAAGTGTTGAACAACAACGACGGCGCGCCCTCGGGCTTAGGGATGATTCTCGGAGATCGCTGGCAGGTGCCGATGGGGGGCGATCAGTTGTGGACGCTGGCCGTGAAAACTGGAACGGTCGAATCCAAACAGCCGGTCCCGGTCGACTTCCAGTTGGGAAATCTTCATCCATATCGCGGAGGTGTGGTGTCAGTGCATCCGACTGGCGTGACGTTCTTGGAACAGCGCGACGAAGTGTTGGCTGAAATCTCGCGACGTCGGCGAACGTCGTCGTCGGATGCGGTCGCGACGCTGATGGAAGCGGCGATGCTGCGATTGGATCGGAAACCTAGTGAGGCTTGGAAGTTGCTGGCAACTTTGTCGGAACAAGAACTCTCAGCGGAGTCGCGATCGAAGTTTCGTCAACAAGCGCGGGAAGTACTGTTCGAGTTGATTGAGCCTCGGCCACACAAACATTCGGAAGAATTGCTGCGATTGGTTGAGTTTCTTGACTCACCGGAAGGCCGTGCGAGATGGGAACGGTTGATGTTTGAAGGCCTGCGCGGCCGCAAAGAGTGGTTGGCGGCGTATCGCTGGTTGCAAGAGGTGTCGAAGAAACCAGCGACTGCCGATGTGGTTCTGTCGGAACCGCCGGAGCGTTCGGTACGCCGAGATGTTTGGTTGGCCGGGGCGTTCGCCGATTTGCGGCACGAGGCGTCACCGGAAGTGCAATCGCAAATCGAACTGAACGGCGCATCGGTGATTCCGTCGGAGCCAAACGAGTTCGTACGCGGTGAGTTGAGCTTGTTGGCACTGACCGATTCGGCCGATCGGAGCGAAGCGGCTCGCGCGTGGCTGCGGTTGGTTGAGCTGTATCGTGCTCGCGAGTTGGCTCACGATGCAAACTTGGCGGCGATCCGATTGCGGACTTTCGGAGAGGCGGAGGTCTCTGAAGGGGTGACGGCCGCGAAGTGGGCCGATCAAGAAATATCCGCCGGTCGGTTGGGAGTGACGACACAAACACGATTGCCGGATTGGGGTCACTTGAAATTTCGATTGGAACGGATGCCACGCGACGTGCGCTACAACGAAACGTTTCAGGACTGCACGCCTCCCGATTTTTCTTGGCCGTATTTTACGGGCGAACGGTTTCGCTTCGAGCAATCTTTGTATCCGGTCAATTCACAGCGATTCGCGGTGACTCATGCGGACGATCAGCAATTGGTTTGGTCGCAGCCGTTGCGCGGGCTGCCGACGGCGCTGTCAGCGAATGTCGTGTCGCGAACGATCGGACATCAAATGCTGGTGCTGCATCGCGATGTGCTGCATCTGTTATCCCCGGTCGATCAACGCGTGATTTGGACTCGGCCATTAGGATCACGCGGGCTGCGCGATGTCGAGTCGAATGTGATTCAACGACAGATTCCGCAGCCGTTGCAGACGTTCGGACAAGCAGGATCTGACGTGACGCCGCTAGACCGTGATCGTCGCCGAGGCCCGCTACCCCTCTGTTCACCCCGATTCGTGGTGTCTCGCAGCCGGCACATGTTGACCGTATTGGACGCAGCGACTGGTGAGCGGCAGTGGGAGCTTCAGGATTTGCCTACGGATGCCGCGATCACGGCGACCGATGATCTGCTCGCAATCACATCGGTGCGACGGCCCGACGTGCAACTGCTGCGGACTGCGGACGGAGCGACCGTTCTGTTCGACGAGGAACTGCAGCGGGCACTGCCGCTAGTGATTCGCGTCGTTGATTCCGACTGGATTCTGATCCGCCAGGAAGGTGAATCGACTCAGCGAATCATCGAACGTTGGAATCCCTCGCGCCGGCAATCGAAGTGGCATCAACCGGTGGCGGCCAACGATCACTTCTCTTGGTTGGACGCCACGACGCTGGCGATTTTGAAACCCGATTCATCGTTGCACACTCTCGACACAAGCACCGGCCAACTCTTGAAGCTGGGAAATCAGCCAGCGGGGAATTTTGGTCAGCATCAACGACAAGTCTTGGCGGATCGGGATCGGGTTTATCTCATACTCACCGCGCCAGCGAACCAAGGAGTGAACAGCGAACTGCCAAGCCTTCCGATTAACGGAACAATCATCGCGTTTGATCGGCCGGCGGAGGGTGAACTGTGGCGTCAGTCAGTTCAAAACAAACTGCTGGTGTTGGATCAGTGGGCGAACTCACCAGTGTTGATGTTCGCTCACACCACTTGGGAATCGCGAACCGGCAACACCACCCAATCGCGGCATCTGCTGCTGCTCGACAAACGCACGGGAAAAACGTTGCTGGACGAAAAGATCCCACAGCAGACCGGCGCGGAACGAGGCATCACGATCAATCTCGCTCAGCCGGAAATTCAAATTCTGGGAATCGAGCGACTGCGGCTGATAGGTTCACCAATGTGACCTTAAGCATATCCCGAATTTCGCACATTGCCTCGTTTTCCACGCTGTGTTATCACCCCGCCTCTTCGAGCGAAGAAGAGTTCGCTTGGAATAGAAATGAATTCGCCGAATGGATTCGGGGGTCAGGCCTTGAGTACCGTGCCCAGTTGCAAATTGCGTGTCTTGTTCGTGGACGATGAACCACTCATTCGCCAGATCATGTCGGTGGAATTGCCGGCTCGTGGGCATGACGTCGTCGTTTGTGCCGACGGGGAGGAAGCGCTGCGGAATTTGGAAAAATCCATTTTCGACTGTGCGATCATCGATTTGCAGATGCCGGGCCTGACTGGTTGGGATGTTGTAGCTCGAATGAAGGACGTGGCTCCCGAAACGCGAGCGATTATTCACACCGCTCACGGCACGATGGACGCAGCGATTCAAGCGTTGCGAATGCATGTCTTCGACTTTCTGCCGAAGCCGTGCAGTCTGTTCGACATCGAAACGATGTTGCAACGTGTGGCCGAGCATCGGACGTTGACTCACAAAAACCTGGCGCTCGAATCGCGGCTGAAAGCGGTGCAAGGGAGTAGCGATCTCGTGGGCGAATCCGCAGGGATGCTGCGAGTCAAACGCCTGGTCGACAAGATCGCTCCAACGGATTCCAGCGTATTGATTCTTGGTGAAACCGGGACCGGCAAAGAATTGGTGGCGCGTCGTATTCACGATTTGAGCGTTCGCCGGAATATGCCCTTCGTGGCCGTGAACTGCGGGGCGTTGCCCGAACAACTGGTCGAAAGCGAACTCTTCGGTCATCGCAAAGGAGCGTTTACCGGAGCCGACTCGCATCGCAAAGGACTGCTCGAAGTCGCAAATGGTGGCACGCTGTTTCTCGATGAACTGGGCGAACTCGACAAAGCGATGCAGGTCAAACTTCTCCGCTTCTTGGAGTCGGGGGAAGTCCGGCGCGTTGGCGAAAACGAAGCGTTTCACGTCGATGTGCGGATCGTCTGTGCGACAAACCGTCCGCTGTCGGAAATGATTGCGGCGGGAAGTTTCCGTGAAGACTTGTTCTTCCGCATCAATACGTTCGAGGTTCCTCTGCCACCGTTGCGAGATCGCCGCGAGGACATTCCCGCGCTGGCTCAAGCGTTGGTGGCGCGTCACTCGAAGCGTCGTTCCGTGTCGAAAAGCGTGTTGTCTCCCGCCACTCTCGCACGGCTGGTGGAACACGAATGGCCAGGCAACGTACGTGAACTGGCGAATGTCTTGGAACACGCCGTGATCTTGTCCGACGGCCAGACGATCACTCCGAATGACCTGCCGAACAGCTTGATCGCACGAACGCCTTCTGTGGCGCAGAGTCCAGTGGTGACTCCGGCCAGTGCCGCGCTGTTGGCCACCGTTTCCACATTGCAGGACTTGGAGAAGGCGGCGGTGTTTGCAGCTTTGGATCGACACAAAGGTGACAAGCCCAGAGCGGCTGCGGAATTGGGGATCGCACTGAAAACGCTGTACAACAAGCTGAATCAGTACCAAGCTGACGCCATCCAGCGGGCTGGATGAAGTTCAGACGATCCCATTTGATTCGCCGTAACATGCTGTTTGTTGTTTGGCTTGCGGCCAATCGACGATGTCCGTGTGGCGCCGTTTGAGATTGCCTCCTGTTCTGGGGGCCAGTTTTGAAATTCTGGAAATCCCGGGTGCGGGAAACTTGCCCAAACGTACATCAGTAGCTCTACTAATCAACAGATAACTAATCGACAGATAAGTGCGCAGTTTGTAGTGAACAATCGTTTGCAAGTAGGACTTTGACTAGCTGTCGCCCACTTCTCCCAAAGGCAACTGAAGTTTTTCTCAAGAGGTGAATCATGAAAAGAGAAGCGATTTCCGGTAGCAATCTGAGCGCCAAAACGGCCATCTTGACCCCGCGTCAACGAGAGATTTTCGAGTTCGTCAAGCAGAACATCATGAACCGTGGCTACGGCCCAACGGTTCGAGAAATTGGTAACGAGTTCGGCATCAAATCGCCAAATGGAGTGATGTGCCATCTGAAGGCGCTGGAGAAAAAACAATTGATCAAGCGGGAAGCGAATCTGTCCCGCGCGATGGAGTTGTGCGACAAGCCACAACGCAAGACGGCGATGGATCTCCGCGGCGCGTTCAGCCAGGGTGGCAAGTTGAAGGATAACAAGGGAGAAGAAGACCAAGTAGACTTCCTCGACCTGCTCGGTGGTGGCGATCACTACTGCTATCGAGTCAGCGATGATGGGCTGAAGGACGAAGGGATCAACAAAGGGGACTACTTGGTCTGCCGTCAGCAACAGTTCTATCGCGACAACGACCGAGTGTTGGCGGTGCTCGACAATAAGGAAACGGTCTACCGCCGAATTTTTCAGGATGGGGTGAAGTTCCGCATGGAAGCCGTGAGCGGTCCGAAGAAGCCAGTGTTCTGCGATAATCCCAACGTGCTGGGCATGGTCATTGGCGTGATTCGCAAGCTGTAGTTTGTCGCGGGGTATCAACCTCTCTAGGTCACAAAAAAAAGGGGTCGCAGCCATGTGCGCGACCCCTTTTTTCATGCCCAAGTCTTTACCAATTTGTACGAAGTGGCCAAACCTCGCACTAACTCAAAGCGCAACCGAGGATCGCAATTTTGATCTTGCGCCCTGAGTTCAAATTCTCCGAACTGCGGAATTGATCGCTGTCACGACGGACTGATCTCACGATGCCAGAACTCACAGTTCTCTACGAGGACAATCACTGTTTGGCCGTGCTGAAGCCAGCGGGAGTGCTGACGATGGGGGACCGCACCGAGGACCGGTCGATTGTCGATCTGGCTCGCGAGTACTTGCGGAAGAAATACGACAAGCCGGGCCAGGTGTTTGTCGGCGTTGTGCATAGGCTGGATCGGCCTGTTTCGGGAGTCTTGCTCTTGGCACGAACGAGCAAAGGTGCCTCCCGGCTATCGGAACAGTTTCGACAACGACAAGTTCGCAAAATTTATCACTGCCTTGTCGAAGGCCGGCCTCCGAAAGTTGCGGGGGAACTGACCGATCACTTGGCAAAACAGTCCGCGTCAAATGTCAGCCGCGTGGTCGAGTCAGACGATGATGCGGCGAAGTTGGCGCGATTGAAGTATCGAGTTTTGCGGAGTGTTCGTGGGCGGACCTTGCTGGAAGTTGAATTGTTGACCGGCCGCAGCCATCAAATTCGAGTGCAACTCGCGTCGCGCGGGATGCCGATTTGCGGCGACATCAAATACGGATCGCGCACACGACTGTCCGGTTGGATGGCCCTGCACGCGGGGTCGCTGACGTTTGAACATCCGACGCGCGCAGAACCCATTACGGTGGTCGCTCCCGAACCGGCGGAATGGCAACGGTTCCTTTGAATCCGGCCTACTTTGGGGCGACACGCCGCGACACACGCCGCAATCTTGAATCGGAGTTGCTGACATGCTCACTCGACAGCTTGAACCCGAAGTCATGGACACGGTGGAAGATGCTCGCGATTACGACGAGATGGATCATCGCACGGTCAACGCGGTTTTCGTTGGCGACCTTCTGTCGCAGTTGTCGCTGGCCGCGAAATCCTTCCGATCGGATGCGCCACGGCAAATTCTCGATGTCGGTACCGGCACGGCTTTGATCCCGATTGAGTTGTGCCGCCGCGAGCCACATGTTTGCGTGATCGCGATCGACCTGGCTTCCGAGATGCTCAAGTTGGCCGAGGTCAACTTGGCCCGCGCCGCACTGCAGGGCTCCATTCGCACGCAGTTGGTCGATGCGAAGTCGTCACCGTTTCGGGACGGTGAGTTTGATGCGGTCATGTCGAACAGCATCGTGCATCACATTCCGCAGCCACGCGCCGTCTTTGCCGACATGGTCCGCGTGCTCCGTCCGGGCGGTCTGCTGTTTGTTCGCGATTTGCTTCGCCCCGATTCATCGGACGAAGTCGAGCGGCTCGTTGCGACATATGCCGGCCAGGAAAACGCGCATTCGCAGCAATTGTTTCGCCAATCGTTGCACGCGGCGCTGAGTTTGTCCGAAGTTCAACAAACGGTGTGTGAGTTTGGAATCCCAAGCGAATCAGTTCAACAGAATTCTGACCGCCACTGGACGCTCGCTTGGCATAAGCCAATCTGATCGGTCGATCGGCAGCTAATCTGCCCGGCTCGTCTGGGCTGGTGAGTTTGGTGTGCCGTCTCGGCAAGCGATCCCGGCTGATTGCAAACGTTGCTTCGCACGCTAACATCCCAACCCGACATGGGTGCTCGTGGGCTTGTGGTCTACGAGAGAATAGGGAAGACGGTGCGAATCCGTCGCGGTCCCGCCGCTGTATCCGGGGACGAACGCCGCACTCGCCACTGAGCAGGGATTGCTTGGGAAGGCGCGGCGCAAGGACGATCCGGGAGCCAGAAGACCTGCCCAAATGTCGGTTCCGTTCGTTCGTTTTGCCAGTCACTGTCTCGCTTTGCGCGGCAGCAAGATTGCTCGCGAGCGGACACGAGACTTACAAGGCTCGCGTCGGACGAGTCGTGGCGATTTGATGGCTTTTCGTGCGTTCGGCAACGCGGGCTTGTGACATCAAGCGGCGTTTTTCGGAGGTGCGCGAGAGCAGATGGCTGCGGCGTTTGACAGTTCGGCGTGAGTCGTTTTTCGACAACGGAGAAATTGTCATGCAGATTCATTTGGGGCGTTCGCGCCGCGCTGGTTTCACGCTGATTGAGTTGTTGGTCGTCATTGCGATCATCGCCATTCTGATCGCCTTGCTGTTGCCGGCGGTGCAACAAGCTCGCGCGGCCGCTCGGCGGTCGCAATGCAAGAATTCGCTCAAGCAGTTGGCGCTCGCCATGCACAACTACGCTGAGACCTATCGCGAAAAGATCATCCCGTATGTCATCGAAGACTCGGCGCGGTTGAATTACCTGACGACTTTTTCCGGGCCGCAGGGGAAGGCACAGTTCTGGTTTGGCACGGTGGATTACGACGAACCGAATCCTCTCAAACAGTTAGATTTCACGAAGGGTCCGTTAGCGAAGTTTATGGAGACGAGTTACCTGTCGTTCCAATGTCCCGATTTCGGCCCGAGCCAGATGGATTTTGTGCGGTTCGGCAAACCATCCACGGGATACGGGTTCAATGGCTATTACTTGTCGCGGCCGACGGGCGTTGATTACCCACCGCCGACCTATGCCCCGGCGCCACATCCCGACCCCGTCACGCGAAAGTTGGCGGATGTGAAGAGCCTGTCGCGGACCGTCGCGTTCGCCGACAGTGCTGCGGTGAACTATGCCTCGTTCACGCCTCCTTTCACGTTTCGCTTGGAAGAAACGTGGCTGCTGGAACCGCCGAGCCACAATTTTCCGAACGCCCATTTCCGGCACAACGACTCGGCCAACGTTGCTTTCATGGACGGGCATGTTGAATCGTTCGCGATTCAGTTCCGTGTTGATGTGCCGGGAGCGAATTTCATCGACCCAAGTCAAGCGTTGATGATGAAAAACAAACGACTCGGCTACGTTTCGGAAGGAACGCTCAATGATCCGGTCAGGCAGGATGATCTGTATGACCGAAAGTGATTGGCTGAAAGACTGATCTGATTTGAGGTTTTCCAACTTGAGGTCGTCATGCGATTCGTTATTCCCAGCCAGTTGATTTTCGTTGCCTTGATCGCCGGTTTCAGCATGACGCTGGCTGGTTGCGGTTCGTCCACGCCGGTTCAGCCGGAGTCGACGAAGCGAATGGTTTATGTAGACACCGCGACGATGAAGCCACTTGTGCATGAAGTGGCCGCGACGTTTCCGGCCGCTCATCCGCAAACTGGTCAGCGGACTTTGCGGCCGGCGCTGTATTGCTCGAAGTGCCAAGCATGGTATCCAGTTCCCGATTGGGAACGGATCAATCGTACTCCGGGAGCCGGTCTGTGTCCGAAAGATAAAGGCCCGCTGACTTTTGATGGACCGTGGCCGGACGGCACTCATCCGACGGCAACCGGCACAAACAAATGATTGGAGCCAAGGGAAGTGAATCCGGGCCGACACCGCATCGTATCGTTGATTCCAAGTGCGACTGAAATCGTTGCGGCGCTCGGTCATTCCGAGTCGTTGGTCGGGCGAAGTCACGAATGCGATTTCCCGAATTCGGTGCGAAGCTTGCCGATCTGTTCGGAAGCGCGCATAGAAGTTTCAGCCAGTAGCATCGAGATCGATCGGCAAGTTAAAGCTTCGCTCGCGAATGCGTTGTCGATCTATCGAGTTTACGCCGACGTGATCGCCGAGTTACAACCGACGATGATCCTGACTCAATCGCTGTGCGATGTCTGTGCCGTGAGCTTGCAGGATGTTGAGTCGGTACTGTGCGAGTTTGTCGGATCGCGTCCAAGGCTGGTGTCGTTATCACCAATGTCCTTGTCGGACGTGTGGGCCGATATTCAGCGAGTGGCCGACGCGCTGGGTGATCCAGAATCTGGCCATCGTTTGGTGAAGTCGTTGCAACAGCGACTGAGCAACCTCACCATGAAAGTCGCCGGTCAGCCGCCGCCGACGGTGGCCTGCATTGAATGGCTTGAGCCGTTGATGTCGGCTGGCAATTGGGTTCCCGAATTGATCGAGATTGCTGGCGGTCGTCCGTTGTTGTCGACGTCGGGACGACATTCTCCTTGGCTGGCCTGGGATGATCTGCTTCAAGCCGATCCCGACAAGATCGTGGTCATGCCGTGCGGTTTTGATCTGCCACGTTTGAAGCAAGAACTCTCGGCACTGATCAATCACCCGCTGTGGCCCACGTTGCGAGCGGTCGAGCATGGAGAAGTCTTTTTGACTGACGGCAATCAATTCTTCAATCGCCCTGGCCCGCGCCTGGTCGAATCGACCGAAATCATTGCTGAAATCCTGTTCCCCAAAGTCGTTCCTGGGAAAAATGAACATCGCGGTTGGGAACGATTGGGCTGTGAAGGGTAAGTGTCCCTGCTGTGCCGGCCAGTTCATCGTTGACGAGCGGTTCGCACGCATCAATAATCAGTCCATCCCGTCGGATTGATTCGTCAGTCAGTTGATCTCCATGTGATCTGTGCATCTCTGTGGCGGTTCTGCCAGCGATTATTTTCAGTTTTGACAAACACTTCTAACAGCGTGGATGTTTCATTCGCGTTTGTCTAGTTCATTTCGCTATTGAGGAAAAAATGCTCGAACTCGTTGACCGACCGAATCGTTCCAAGAAGCCCAGCGCCGCACCGACTCAACTGCCGGACGACTTCCAGCGCGACTTGGTCAACATCTTCAAATTGCTCTCCGACGAAACTCGGCTGCGAGTCTTGATGTATCTGTATTCTGAAGGAGAGCTGCATGTGTCAGCAATGTGCGACCGCTTGAATCAGAGCCAGCCTGCCGTCAGTCATCATTTGGCTTTGCTTCGCGATGCGGGACTGATCGGCTGCCGTCGCGACGGCAAGCACAACTTCTACTCTATTCGCACGACGCATTTTCACCGGATTGTCGGCCAGCTTTTCCAAAACGTCGCCGATCCCAAACAAGACGAGTTTCGTTTCGACAGTTTTGTCCTGACGCCCCAAAGAAACGGCTCGCAACATTAACCCGGATTATTCATCAGCCGCGCGGTGCTTGCCCCGGTTGCTGAAAAACCGGACGACAGCGCGTTTCGGATGATTCGGCGATTTTTGCCGATCGCGGATGAGCCTGGGCGAATTTTTATTACCCAGATTCCCAGCTCGCCAGGAAAATCACTACATCCAGAAAATCTTCCCAAAGCTACCGAGCTTGGATCGCCGATACAGACGGAGACGTTTCGGCGGACTTGCCGTCTCTTTGGGGATTTTCCATGCCTCTGCGAATCAAACTACCACCGAAGAATCTGCAACTCAGGAAGTGGGCGGGTTGTTTGCTTGTGGGTGCCTGCTTGGCAGGTTGTTCATCCAACGAGAAAAACCTCTGGTATCTGGGTGATCGCGAGCTACACGACTATAAAGACACAGTCACAGCGATTGAGTACCCTGCCGTCAACGAAGAGACCGCTGACGAAGCCAGCTACACCGACGAACCTCGCCGCATTCGCAAGCCTCGCAAAGACGAGGTGTGGAACCTGAGCCTGGAAGAGGCGCTGCACACGGCGCTGGCCAACAACGAGATCATTAGAGATGCCTCGTCGTATCAGTCGCCGAATAATCGGCTGCTCACCAACCCGGACTTTGCCTCGTCGATTTACGATCCCGCCCTGCAAGAAACGAACCCGCTCTTCGGCCAAAACGGAATGGAATCGGCTCTGTCCGAGTTCGATGCCTCGTTGACAACCAGCTTGCTCGTGGGACGTAGCGCGCAAATTTCAGAATCGTTCGGTCTCAACGGCATTCGGGGAGGTGACACGACTGTCAACAAGTCCGGGGATTTCCGATCTAGCCTCAACAAGATCTTTGCCGATGGCAGCCAGTTCAGTGTCAGCCACAACGTGCTTTATCAGGACTTCAACTCCGGAAGCTCGCTAAATCCAAACGATCGCCTTTTCAGGAATTTCTACACCAATAATCCGAGCGCCGGGCAGAATGGTGGAATTCCGGGAATTGAGTTCGATCTTCGCCGGCCATTGTGGTCGGGTGCGGGAACCAAGTTCACACGGACTGCAGGGCCGATTAGTCGGCGTCCGGCGTTGCAGAACACTCCGCAGGTCAATCAAGGTGTTGTGATCGCGCGGATTCGTACAGATATCGCACTTGCGGAATTTGAAGGGGCGGTCCTCAATTTGGCGAAGGATGTCGAGGACTCTTATTGGAACCTGTATCTGGCCTATCGTCGCTTCGATGCCGATGTTGTTGCTCGAAACAGTTCGCTACGAACTTGGCGCGAGGTCCATACAAAGTTTGTCGGGGGAGTCGAAGGGGGCGGCGCGGCCGACGAAGCCCAAGCTCGCGACAGTTACTACGACGTCCGATCACGCTCCGAAGAGTCGCAGGCCAATCTGTACGAAACGGAAGGCCTGCTGCGACGGTTGATGGGACTGCCGGTCAATGATGGTCGCATCATTCGACCAGCCGATGAGCCCACGACGGCGGAGTTGGTTCCGGACTGGCGAAGCTCTTTGGTCGAAGCACTCAGTCATCGGCTGGAACTCCGCAAACAAAAGTGGAATTTGCACATGCTGTCCTTGGAGGTTGATGCCGCCAAGAGCTTGACAAAACCACGGCTGGACTTTGTTTCGCGATACCAAATCAACGGATTCGGAAAAGGCCTGTTTGACAACACAGATTCGAGCGCAGTGCTTCCCGGCAGTAACGTGTCATCGAGTGGCGTCCCCACAGACAGCTTTTACGGCAACCTTTTGTCCGGAAATCAGACCGGTTGGGGCTTGGGCTTTGAATTCAGCATGCCGATCGGTTTTCGCGCAGCCCATGCGCAGGTTCGCAATCTAGAACTCAAACTGGCCAAAGCTAAAGCCGCGCTCGGAATGCAAGAACACGAAATCAGTCACGAGTTGGCGACCGCCTTCCGGCAGTTGGATTCCTCGTTCCAGGGAGCACAGACGAATTTCAATCGCCGCAATGCTGCGAAACGCCGGCTGGAAGCCTACGAAGCCCAGTACCAAACCGGTCGAGCCAATGTCGATTTGTTGCTGAGATCACAGATCAGCTTGGCTCAAGCCGAGACCTCTTATTACCAAAGTTTGGTGAACTACAACCGTTCGATCATGAACTTGAAGTACCGCAAAGGGACGTTGCTCGACGACGACCGCATCTATTTGTCGGAAAGCCTGTCACACCCCGAATCGTATCCTCAAGCGTTGCGACGAGCTTGGGCACGCAGCTACGGGTTGAATGCGAAACACTTAAAAACCGAGCCACCGGAATTTGTCACGGATTCGCCGGATCCCGTGGAAATGGGATCCGGGCCGATTCGTCACGCCGAGCACACTGAGTCGTCGCTGGCACCGCAACCTTTGCCGCCCAGTGCTGGTCCGGTGACGCCGATGCCACCCCCGAACAGAAGCTACGAAGAGGAATCGCCGACAAAGAAGATTTCGCCTGATGATCCGAAAGTGGATTCGGTGCCAGCACCCCCAAGCGAGCCAACAATCAAGAAGCCGAACGATGCGGACAAAGCCTCGCTGGTACCGCCCGAACCGACGGCTCGATTCCAACTGGATGATGGATTCCAAACGGCAGCGGCGGAAGAGGACTTGATCCCGCCACCAGGACCGAAGATTCAGCCGTTGCACTTTCAAAGCCCGAAACGAGTCAAGAAGAATTTGGACTCGCCGGACATTCCAGCCGACAAACCGTAGAGGTGGCATTCGCCGCAAGTACGAAGCCGTCACCAGTCCGCGTGACGAGCCGAACGCTTCTTGCGGCAGCGAGCCGGCTTCGCTTCATGTGTCGCGAAGCACTCAGCTCGTCACGCGGAGCGATGACGGTTACATAACGGAGGGAGGTTGCAATGAGCGTTCCAATCGATTTGGTTTACGAAGGACAACTCCGTTGTGCGGCGACTCACGGACCGTCCGGGACCACGCTGACGACCGACGCGCCTGTCGATAATCACGGTCGCGGCGAGAGCTTTTCTCCGACCGACCTCGTAGCCACGGCGCTCGGTGCTTGCCTGATGACGATCATGGGGATTGTCGCTGAGCGAAGTCGGATCGATCTGGCTGGAACGCGGATTCATGTCGAAAAGGAAATGATCCAGCAGCCGGTTCGGCGAATCGGTAAACTCAGCGTTCGAATCAGCATTCCGTCCGACAAATCCGCGCAGGTCTCGGCCGCCGATCGAATGAAACTCGAAACGGCCGCGCTGCATTGTCCGGTCCACAAAAGCCTGCACCCAGACATCGAAACGCCGATTGAATTCGTTTGGGGCGATTCGCGCAACTAAAACCTCGCAACTTCAATAAGCGCTGAGTGAAAACTTCTAGTTTGAATACTTGCTCTCTCTAACGCTTCGTGAGAAGTGACACCATCTTTAGGTTCGACCTGAAACCAGCGACCTTTTTCCAGAAAGCTTTGTTGAACGAGTCACAAAAAAGAAATCTCTGGATGATTTGTAGTGTTTGAAGATGGTCAACAAATTATTGAGAGACGACTGGGCGTCGCGAGAAATCGCCCGCCGCAAGAGTCGCGTTTCCGTCCGAATGCCGCACACGCTCAATCACTGACTCGCCAGTTCCACGAACCAAAAACCTTATACCGCCAAAACTCCAACGAATTAACACTCATCGCCGCCGACGTCGGACACGTTCGGAATGCACGCTCACATTCGCCACAAAATTGCAGAAGCAGTTGCTTGTTTGATGTCTTGAGGCGGCTCAACGGGTGGTTTAGCATTAGGTTCGAGGAGCGCGGGAATGAGCTTCAGCCATATGGAAGGTGTATCGTCGCGAGCGCTGGCGCATCACGTCTTGGTCGTGGAAGACGACGTTGCCGCAGCGGATTCGCTGAAAGTCTGCCTGGAGCAAAATGGCTTTCACGTTCAGATCGCTAAAGACGGTGGACAAGCTCACGCGGCGTCTCGGATGCGACGGCCGGATTTCGTGCTGCTCGATTTGATTCTTCCGGGCGAGAATGGTTTTGAAGTGCTAGATCGCCTGAAGCGAGCTGACGACACGGTCCCGATTTTGGTTTTGTCCGCCCTCGCCCTGGAGGACTCCAAAGCGTTGGCCGAACGATTGGGAGCCGATGGCTATTTGTCGAAACCAACCGATCCAATTGAGCTTGTGGCCAAGATCAATGAAATCGCCCAGCGCGTTTGGGAACGAACGCATCTGGTCCAACAGAAGGACGAGAAGCGAATCCGATTTACTTGCCGTTGTGGGAAGAAATTCAAAGTCAGTCCCGTGCATCGCGGGCGAACGCTAACATGTCCGGACTGCGGTGAACCATTGGTTGTGCCGCGCTACGATTAGTGACTCATTCACGAACAAGATCGTGTTGATCGGCCGGAACGCGCTGGCGTTCGGTTCCGTTGGGAATTCACG
>JANMIF010000118.1:0-23400 GCA_031375695.1 Planctomyces sp. | reverse complement strand
TCGCCTGTTTCATTTCCGGTCGCGCGAGGTCTAACTTCGACTTCCGATCCGAAGTCTTGGCATCCGGAGTTTGCGAGCGAAAGACGGAGGCTGTCGTGTCAGGAGAATTAGTTTCGAGTGGCAACGAAACTTTGGCGGCGTACAACCCCTCGCTCACGCTTCGGGTTAGTGTCGAATCCTGGGGCGTTTTGGCAGCCGCCAACAACTGGCCGTCTGGCATTTGCAGTGAGGGACTGCCGGCGATAACCCACTGGCTCCACTTTGATTCCAGCGAGCCGATTCCCTGCTCTCCGTAGTGTTGGTTCAGCGCCGCTTCCCAGCCCAATTCGTGAGCCTCTTGGACAAAGGTCAAAAAACGTCGCTTGCCGTGCTGTTGCACCAAGAAATCTACAAGTGAATACCCTTCGGCATACAACGTCAGAACATGCTGCATGTTCTTCGGATATTCGGTGATTTGCAGCAGGTCGCGGAGCGGGATGCGGCGGTTCGTCGGCAGCACCTCTTCGGCCAACTTCTGCTGACGGCGACGTTCCGAATCCTCTTCGGCAAGCGTGGCGGCCCCTTCATCGGCCCAGCGTGGCAGCGGACGACGAAAATGACAGGCGAAGATCGTGTGACTCACTTCGTGCGGAATCACCGAATCCAAAATCCGCTCCAGCGAACCTTGCACGGTCATGTTCCAACCGAAGACTTCCCCCTCCGAAAACGAGAAAGTTGTCGCTCCACCGGCACCGATCTGGCCGACCTTGACTCGCACTTGGCAGCGGCCTGACCAGTTCGGCAACTCGTGCCCCAGCCAGTCAACCGCTAACTCGCGGCGACATCGCTCGGCCGTCGTGGCGACTTGTCGTGCGATTGTTTCTGTCGGTGCCTCGACCTCGAAATTCGGCGACACATGCTTGGCTGCCGCTCCGATCCACAACAACAATGAACACCCGACACGCCACAGCACCACATCCTTGTTGAACATCTAGGCAGCTCTCTCATCCTTGAGTACCCCCGCGATCCGTTGCCTCGTGCGTTACTGCCGCCCCCTGCCGACCGTCAAATCCCGACGGCCACTCCGAAGCAAACCGACCATTAGCAAACTTTGGTCCGACCGCTAAAGTTTCGGCAAACCGCTTGACCTGATTTGCCGCTTCCGGCGAGCGGCTCAGACTTTAGCGCTCAAAAAACGAGATGAGATGACGGCTTCGCTGACGGCATTTGATTCGGGGAAGCGTGTAATTCTTACAAAGTCGAATGCGAGTCGCGGGAGCGACTCGCCTACGCATCTCAGTCGCTCCGCGACTGAGGTCCAAGTTGCTAGGAATCGGACTAAGGAGTTGTGCATGAGTTCGGCTTTGGAATCGGAGATGATGCGGGATGTTTGGTATCTGGCATTTCCCGGCCAAGAACTTAAGCGTGGTCAGATCGTGGGCAAGATGTTGCTGGGGCAGTCGGTGCTGTTGGGGCGTGACGCCGATGGACAGGTTTTTGCGATGCGTGACATCTGCCCGCATCGAGGGATTCCGCTGAGCCACGGGCGATTCGATGGCCGCGAAGTGGAATGCTGCTATCACGGTTGGCGATTCGATTGTGCCGGAGCCTGCACTCATATTCCGTCGCTGTTGCCAACTCAGAAGTTTGATCTCGACCGAGTTGTCGTGCGCCAATTTCCGTGCCGGGAGGTGCAAGGGAATGTCTGGGTCTTCATGCCCGAAAACGAACTCGCGGTGCCCGATCCACTGCCGGAGATTCCCGTCATCCCAGATGTTGAGGCGTGCCACTTGCGATTAGTGGAACGGAGCTTGTTTCCGTGCTCGATCGATCACGCAGTGGTTGGCTTGATGGACCCGGCTCACGGGCCTTTCGTACATCAATCGTGGTGGTGGCGATCGCAACAGTCGATGCACCAAAAATCGAAAGAGTTCGCGCCGTCGCACTGGGGCTTCACGATGGTGCGACATCGCCCGTCATCAAATTCCAAGGCGTACAAGCTCTTCGGCGAAGTCTCGACCGAAATCCGATTCGAGCTGCCGAGTACACGCATTGAGCACATCGTCGCCGGAAAGCATCGGATCGTCGGCCTGACCACGTTGACGCCGTTGACCGACATGCAGGTGGAGTTGCATCAGATTTTTTACTGGACGATCCCCTGGCTGACGTTGGCTCGGCCGATCATTCGCCCGTTCGTGCGGAGATTCATCGAGCAAGACCGAGACGTTGTCGACAAGCAGCAGCAGGGCTTGAATGAAGACCCGCAACTGATGCACATCAACGATGCGGATAAGCCGGCTCGCTGGTATCACCAGTTGAAAAAAGAACTCAAACAGTCCCGCGCCGAACAACGGCCGTTCAACAACCCGGTGCTTCCGACCACGCTGCAATGGCGGAGCTAACCTCGTGGGCCAAGCTGGAGGCGTTTTCCGCGAGTCTTACTTTCCTCCGACTGACACCTGTTTCCCGCCGACGAATGTTTGTTGGACGTTGATGTCGGCGACTTCGTCGAGCGGGCAAGTGAGGTAGTCGCGGTCGAGGACAATGAAGTCGGCTAGCTTGTTTGGTTCGAGGGAGCCTTTGTCCGCTTCGGCGAACATCACGAAGGCATTGTTGGTCGTGTACAGCCGCAGTGCCTGTTCGCGCGAGATGCGTTGTTCGGGATGCAGTGGCTCATCGGACCAGCGGGGTTGCCGAGTCAGTGTGATCCACATTCCGAGGAACGGGTTGTACGGGTTGATCGACCGGAGGCTGCCGAATTTCTGCATGTGATCGGAGCCGCCGCCGACAATCACGCCGCTGTCAGCGAGTGATTTGTACGGCTGGAAGTATTCTGTGCGGCGATCTCCAAACTGTTTCAGCAACGTGGCTCCGTCCAGCCGCAGCCAAGCCGGCTGCAAGTCGGCGACAATGCCGACTGCTTTCATTCGTTCGATGGCTTCGCGGCTCATGAAGTTGCAGTGCGTGATGCACGGTCGATGATCGCGGAGCGACAGGTCGCGATTGATCTCTTCGTAAGCTTCGACGAGCGTGTGGACCGCACCGTCGCCAACGGTGTGCGCGGTGAATTGGAACCCGTTGTCGAAAGACAGCCGCGCGATGGCTCGCAACTTCTCCGGCGCGATGTACAGCAGACCGCGATAGTCCGGGTCAGTGATGCCGTAGATCGTGCTGACGCCCCACGGTTCGCGCATGTACGCGCTGCCGGTCAACATGCCGCCGTCGAGAAAGCACTTCACGCCGCGCAGCCACAACCAATCGTTTTTGGCATGTCGTGGATGCTCGGCCGCTTTTTTCAAGCGTTGTTCAATCTTGTCGACGGGGTCCTGAGCATTGATGGCGTACGAGCAGAAGACTCGGCAGGTCAGTGTGTTGTCTGTGAGCAGCTTCTCGTACAAGTCGATGGCTCCGTCGCCGCAATTGCGATCAGAAATGCTGGTCAGCCCGACCGCGTTGTACGCGGCGAACATCTGCTTCAGCCGGTCGAGTTGCTCGGCCGGAGTCGCGGACTTCGACTTGGCCTTCGGCTTCACGAGCCGAGTGCAACTTCGCAAAATACCAGTCAATTCGCCTGTCTGCGGATCGCGTTCCAAATAGCCTGGCTGTCCGTCGGTGATCTTGGTGTCGCGATCGATGCCGCTGAGTTTGAGAGCCAGAGAATTGACCGCACCGTCCGGCCCCGTACTGAACAACACCGGATTCTGCGGAGCGATTTGATCCAATTCCTTGCGATTGGGAAATCGTTGGTCGCGCAACCGCGTGACGAAGACTTGCGAAATGACAATCCAATCTCCCTCGTCGGCCGCTTTGACCCGCTGCTCGATGTATTTCAGGACGTCGGCAATCGTCTCCATTTCGGGGACCGGATGATCGAACTCGTACATCGCCGCTCCGGTCGGATGCGTGTGCGAATCCATCAAGCCGGGCAAGACCGTGCGGCCTTGCAAGTCCAGCCGTTTCGTGTCCGGTCCGGCCAGCGTCAACATCTCGGAGTCGGTGCCAACGGCGACAATCCGCGAGCCGCGCACGGCAAAAGCTTCGGTGATGCGAAAATCTCGGTCGACCGTGACGACTTTCGCATGATGTACGATCAAATCGGGTGGGTCTGTCGGATCAGCAACGAACAGCGCGGTCAGCAACAGGGCCGTGAACATGAATCATCTCATGGGTTGATGACGGTGAATTCAGACGACTCAACCGTTTGGCTATCCGAGCCAGGGACCGCGATCACTTTCAGCTCGGCATCACCCGGTTCGGCACCTTTGGCTCGGACGACGAGGTGTAACACTTCGTCGGGCGGAAGCAAATCAGGAAGGATGACTTGCCAGGCACCGCTCGCTTTCGATTCCGTCAGCGAGATCGGTTTATCATTGAGCTTGGCCGTGACGCCGGTCAGTCGGAGATGTTCGGACGGTTTGAGTTCGAGTCGCAGATCGGCCAGCCCTTGCACCGCGCGGTTCTTGACGCGGACATCAAACAGGACTTCGCCGCCGACTCGTGTGGGTTCTGACTGATCGGAAACATCGAGTTCCAGATCGCCGGGGACTGAGACGACGGTCACGCAGCGATCGGCCTCTTCGATCAGCATGTCCTCGCTTTTCACTTGGACCGAAACGCAAGCTTGCTCGGCGATTTGCTTGCAGTCGAAGTCCGCTTGGACCTGCACGCCAGCACCGGCCGCCAAACGTCCCAGCGACCAGCGAATCTGATGTTTCTCACGATCAGTCTTGCTGAGCTGATAACCGGTCGTTGCCTCACGCGGCGAGAACGCGCCGTCGTGACGCAGTGTTACTTGGACGTCGTTCATCGGTTGCGACGAGATGTTGGCGACGCGAACTGTGAACTCGGCGCGGCTGCCGATCGTTCGTCGCGGCGGTCCGATCAACTTCATCATCAACTTTGGCTCGCCGAATTCGACTCGCGATTCGTGCTTCACCGGCGACATGTCGTCGGCCGTCACCTCAAATCGGCAGGCGGGTTCCCCTGCGCGATCGCCTCGCAAGGTCAGCCGCATGTCGCGTGATTGGCCGGGACGCAGGATGCCCAACGATTTACGAAACTGCTTTTCGACGCGGCCTGGAAACGCCAACTCGTCGTCGAAATCGACATCAACCACGACGTTTTCGATGGTTTGCTCGGAAGCGTTCGTGACCAGCACATCGAAGCTGGCCGATGAACCGAGCGGCCGTCGTTTCGGATTCGTGACCTCTAGCAGCAGCAACGACGATTCCGTCGGTGCGGAAAGCGCCTCGAAGCGCCTCGTAGGTTGGGACTCCGTCCCGGCCGCCCCCGATGTTTTCGCATCGGACTCGTCTGGCTTCTTCTCATCCGACTCCGACTCATCCGACTTCCGAAACAGTGACGGCAACGTCGGTGCAGGATCAAGCAACTCGACCGGCTTGTTGACTCGCGTTTCACTACCACTTTGATCCGTCGCCGATTTTTCCGGCGGATCGATCGGATCGGGAACCGGTTTGTCACCGGGCCGGACGCGTTGCTGGATCGGCGTTTGAAAAGTCTTGGGAGTCTCAAACGTCTTGGGCGTCATGGGCGCCATGGATCGAGGCAACGGGTCGACCTTTGCTCCGGGTGGACTCCCACTTCGTGATCCTGGGGGCAATGGCTGAATTTTTTGCACTGTCCAAGGAGCGCTTCGTCCCGGCGGGGGATTTAGGCATCCCGACAACAGTAGACTGCTGGCCCAAGCCACGAACTTCAACGATCGCATGTGATGAAACCCTGGCGACGCCGCTAACTCGTCAACTTGCAACCTTGCAAATTGACCAGCCGCCAACGTCACCAGGACTCTAGCACGTCATCACGAGTCAAACTTTCGTCGATCTGAAGATCATCGGAAAAAATGTCACGAACGTGATCCGCGACAACGGAAACAGCAGTCAGCCAAACCAGGCAAGCTGTGCGGGGACAAACGTGGGTTAAGCCAATTTCCCTTCAGCCGAGACGTGCGCGACGGCTCGCAATTCCACATGCCCAGCACGCCAACGAGCGACCCTACCTCGGCTTGTTAATCCGGTACTTTCGCAGTTTGCTGAACAGCGTACTTCGGGGAATCCCCAGAATTCTCGCTGCCTCGGCCTTGTTACCGTCCGCCGCCCGCAGAGCCTGTTGCAACGAGTCCCGCTCCGCGAATTCATCGAACTCGCCCGCATCCGCTTTGACCGCGCCAACGCCAACCAATTCGCGCCGCCCGTTCCCGTTATCATGTTCGGGACGAGATTCCATAATCGGCCGAGTCACGGTTCCCTTGGAAGCAATCGCCCGCGTTTCCAGAACTTCGCGCGGCAAGTCCTCTTGTGTGATCGTGTCGCCATCAGCCAACACGACCGCCCGCTCGATCACATTTTCCAATTCGCGAATGTTCCCTGGCCACGAGTGCCGCTTCAGCGCTTCCACCGCCGAGTCTTCAATGTGCGACAGCCGCTTTCTCAGCCGCTCCGAAGCCTGCTTCAAAAAGTGCAGCGACAGTTCCAGAATGTCTTCTTTACGCTCCGCCAGCGTCGGCAATGAGATGTTGATTACGTTCAACCGGTAAAACAAATCTTCGCGAAACCTTCCCTCGGAAATCAGTTTTCGCAGGTCTTGATGCGTCGCCGTGATGAGCCGTACGTCCACTTGCACCGAGCGTGAACCACCGACCGGCTCGAATTGCCGCGTCTGTAACACGCGCAACAACTTCACCTGTGTCTCCAGAGAAATGTCGCCGATTTCGTCCAAGAACAGCGTGCCACCATTCGCCAACTCAAATCGCCCCACCCGATCCTTATGAGCTCCCGTGAACGAACCTTTCACATGTCCGAACAATTCACTTTCCAACAAGCCGGGAGACAACGCCGCGCAATGCACGCTGATCAGCGGCCCTTTCCGGCGCGGACTGTTGACGTGAATCGCATGCGCTAGCAGTTCCTTTCCGGTCCCGCTGGCCCCATTGATCAACACGGACGATTCACTGGTCGCCACTTTACGAACCGTCTCCAGCACGCGCCGGATCGCGGGACTGTCACCCCGAATCGCCCCTCGCTGAAATTCCTCGGCGGCCGGATCCACCTTGACTGGTGGCTCATCTCCCTGAGCCGTCCGAATCTCCCGCTGCAACATCGAAATCACACGCTTTTGATCTTCAATCTTCTCCACCTTCAGTTGCAGCTCATCGTTCAGCCGAGAAATGTCTTGATGCACTTTCACACTGTGCAGAGCAACGGTCGTGATCTGTCCCAAGGCATTCAAGAACGTCAGGTCTTCCGCCGTGTAAATGGTTCCCCCCTGCTTCGGTCCCAACGCGACTAGTCCCGCCAATTCCCCATCGCTCTCAAACGCATACACCAACTCCGCCCGCAAACCTCGCAATAGTTGCTGCGCCGAATTCAGTCCGACTCCCAGCGAAGTCACCGACCGCGTGACGGCGGAGTCCTGTTGCAGTATTCGCATCAGTTCACTGTCGGCGATGATCTGCGACAGCCAGTCCCCGCCCCCTTCGGCCGCGATCAGCGAAAACGACGGCCGCCCTGCATCTCGCAGATACACGCCAATCCGCTCGCCACGCAGCACGTCACGACACGAACTAATCATCCGTTTCGCCAAAGTTTCACGATCCACCACATGCTCGACCGCCCGATTCATTCGCTGCAACGCTTTGTCGAGTTGATATTTCTCTCGATAAAACCGCAGGTCGATCAACTGCTGCAAGCGATCGCGACCCCATAACAGCATGATGACGCCGACCGCCAGCACCGCTCCCAGCGCCAGCGCTTGCCGCAGGCCAGGAAAATCCGGTTCGCCAGAATTCCAAAAGTTTGCGGTCAGACCGCTCAATGAAATCAGTCCGGCAAACGCCACGCTCAATCCCAAACTCGCCACATAGTAGCGCATCCCTTTGCTGATGATTTGATCAATCAACATCAGCTTGTATCTCAGGATCGCCACGGCGTAAGCCAGCATGAACGCCAAACTCGCCAGAAACATCGAAACCCGCGCTCGCCCCAATGCGAACTCTACGCGGTCAAACAACGCCAAATACAGCGTGTAAGTCACCGGTGCGATCGAAAGCACCCCTCCCCAAAACATCCACTTCAGTTGACTCCGTTCGATCGCGTTCGTGGTTCGCAAGTACCCGTGAGCCAACGCCCCCAGCATTACGGCGAAGCATCCAGAGGCGAATGTGAGATAGACGTAAATCCCATCGCGAAGATGCCGCAGCGAGCTCAATACCAGTTCAGTGTTCTCGATACCGCCGGAGGCCAGCCACTTCGCATGAACCAACATCCCCGCCATCCAAACGAAAGCTAGCGCCGGAGCCAAATATAGAGAGGCCAACACGGGACGAGTGAAGTTGACCAGCAGTCGCACTCGCCGCGGATATGTCAGGAAGAAGTGCAACGAAACCACTGGGACCAGCAACGCACATCCCACGAACGGGATGTTCAGCCACAGCGAGCCAGAAATGACCCACCAGTGAAACCCGCCGACAAAGGCTCCCAACGTCACCACGCACATCGCAAAAAACAAACGCGCGGGCCGATCGAAAGGACGATTCCAAACCGCCAGCGCACCTACCGCTGAAATCCCCAACTGCAACATGAACCACACCAGCGTCAGCAAGATCTCACTGAAGGGCAATGACTGCACAATGACGTGCGTGACTTGTGCTTGCCCGTCATGAACAAACTCAACTTTCACCAGCCGGTCATTATTTTCATTTGCCACTTCCAGAAAACTAGGGGCCGCAATCAATTTGCTGGGATCATCCCCAATTTTCAGCAACCATTCCGGCGCGATCTTCGTGCGTCGCACCGATAAACTCGTCTTCACGAAATCGACAAACGACCCGATCGGGTGATCGCCGATTTTTTTAAGAATATCTCCAGGAGCAGGCTGAGGACCCAGACAGCGAATGTCCGGCGTGTCACGAATCATTACGCCTAGTTCGCTTCCAGATGATCGGTCATCATCGACAAGTAGAACACGTAAACGAAGATCGGGCACAGTTACGACAAAAGCCATCACGACAACGCAGTACAACAGCACGGCTGCGCCGGAAATCGTCAACAACAGTTTTTCAATTCGTGGATGCATGGGACTTTTCTAAGCGCCGATCGGTCAATTCGGCGCCGATCTGGCCACTACAAGTACAATCCGAGCGCCGAAAAAGCAAGCGCCGAAGTGAAATGAAAAACTAAACGAAAGACGTAAATAAATACACAATAGTAACTAACGGCGCAATTATCCTGGGCGCCGATAATGAGATTGTCGAATGGTGCGCCAACTGCTTACACAGTCGATCGATGTGAAAGCATCAACTCTTCAGTCCCAGCCAGACCCTCAACGGCCTTCGGCAAACCGGAACGCTTGGAACTTCTGATTACAGCCTGACCCACTCTGTATTCAGCCTCCAGCACTTCAAGCTCCCGGATTGTTTTGCCTGTCGTTGAGGGTCTTTTTCGTTTTCAATTCAATTTCTTCTTCGCTGCGACGTGGCCTGGCGCAGTAGATGAGTTTCGGGGCAATACGTACGTCCATAAAACGTAAGGCCAAACAGTTATTACAACAGCCGAGAAGCACGAAAGTTCGTGCATGAATCTTTTCATTTTGTTTGCGGTTCTGCCCGTTGGCTTGATCGGCGTGAAGGACGCGGTATTGCGAACAATCGGCTCTGCTACCAGCTCGGTTGCGAAGAACTGAAGAACTAAAGTGCAGGTGATTATTTACCTACGACGCCGCATCCGATCGGCTGTATGGCTTGGTGAAGCGGAAGGGCGAATCATCTCAACCGGATCTGCACCAGTTGACTCCCGAAAAGGTTTTTGAGAAGACGTTTGCCCTGAATGAGCCGAATCGCTCGACCCCGCTCTGAGAAATTTTCGGCTTGCACACTCTTAGCCGTGATGTGGTCCGGATTCCTCCGACTTTGCGCTTGCTGAAAGCTGGCAGATTCGGTGAGCTATTGCCAGTTTTTGGGCCGACACTCAAGATCGGCGCTGTGTTGAGTGCCTTTCGCTGCGGAGTTCGCCATGTTGTCTCGACCGAACTGGTCACACCCGTCCTTGACACGCCGCACGGCGCTGCAGGCGGGCAGCATCGGGCTGTTGGGCCTCGGGACGAATCATCTGTCTGCGCTGCAAGCGGCTCCGGCAGCGGGACATGAACGGAGCGCGACGGCGAAGTCGGTCATTTACATTTTTTTGTCCGGTGGGCTGGCTCAACAGGACAGCTTCGATTTGAAGCCTGACGCGCCGGACAACATCCGCGGTGAGTTTCAACCGATCGCCACGAAGACGCCGGGCATACACATCTGCGAACACCTGCCGAAGCTGTCGGAACGCAGCCAACTATGGTCGCTCTGCCGATCTCTAACGCATCCGTCGAACGATCATTCGCTCGGTCATCACATCATGTTGACCGGACGAACCGACGCGCCGCCGGGATTCAGTCCGAACAAGCCGGGGCCTCTGGATCATCCATCGATTGCGGCGGTCGGCGGAGCGATGACGCAGACACGCAACAATCTGCCGCCAGCCGTCGTGTTGCCCGATCGGCTGGTGCATTACTCAGCGCGAGTCCTCCCCGGTCAATTCGCCGGGATCATGGGGTCGCGGCGCGATCCGTGGTTCATCGAACTCTCGCCGTTCAGTTCGCTCGGATACGGAGCGTATCCGGAGTACGAATTCGATCATCAAGAGCGGCCCAATATGCCGCGTCGCTCGAAGTTTGAAGCTCCGAGTCTGTCGCTGCCGGAAGGGGTCAACTTCGGTCGCTTAGATCGGCGAAACGATTTGGTCAACTTGATCGATCAGCAGCGACTGGAGTTGGACCGAAGCGCTGCAACTCAGAACTTCGATCGGCAACGGCAGACGGTGCTGTCGCTGTTGACCGACGCGAAAGTGCGGCAGGCATTCGACGTCACGAAGGCTCCCGATGTCGAACAGGATCGTTACGGCCGCAACTCGTTCGGCTGGTCGCTGCTGATGGCCAAGCGGTTGGTCGAGGTCGGGGTGAACTTGATCCAAGTGAATCTGGGCAACAACGAATCGTGGGACACGCACGGCGAGGCGTTCCCGCATCTGAAGGATCTGCTGTTCCCGCCGACCGACAAGGCGTTGTCCGCTTTGCTGGATGACTTGTCGCAATCTGGGTTACTCGGCAGCACGTTGATCGTAATGGCGGGCGAATTCGGCCGGACGCCAAAAGTCACACATCTGCCGCAGCACTACAAGCTTCCCGGTCGAGATCACTGGGGCGCGGTGCAAACGGTTTTCTTTGCTGGCGGCGGCGTGCAAGGGGGCCGAGTCATTGGCACGTCCGACAAGATTGGTGGGTATCCGGTCAACGATGCTCAACGTCCTGAAAACATGGCGGCCACAATTTACTCCGCCCTCGGCATACCTGAAGTCGCTGCTTGGCACGACGACCTTGACCGGCCGCATCACGTCTATTACGGCGAACCGATTCGCGGGCTGATGTAATAGGGAGTTCTCGATGTCGCAAGTTTATGCCGTGGCCACGATGGACACGAAAGGTCACGAATTGGCCTTTGTGGCGGAGCGGATTCGAGCGGCGGGGGTCGAGTGCGTGACGGTTGATGTCGGGACGAAAGAGGTTCCGACCGCTGTGCCTGATGTGTCACGCGAGAAAGTGGCTGCGAGTTGCCCTGACGCGAAACCACTCGGACGCAGTGATCGGGGTGAGGCGGTAACGGAGATGTCGCGCTGCCTTGTCGAATTCTTGAAAGCGGAACATGCGGCGGGCAGGCTTGGTGGTGTGATCGGATTGGGTGGCGGGGGCGGCACGGCGTTGATTGCTCCGGCGATGAGAGCGCTGCCGGTTGGAGTTCCAAAGCTGCTGGTCAGCACGATGGCCAGCGGCAATGTCGGTCCGTATGTCGATTGCAGTGATTTGACGCTGATGTATTCCGTGGTTGATGTGGCCGGGATCAATTCGGTGTCTCGCCGAGTGCTGGCGAACGCGGCGCACGCGATCGCAGGAATGGTGACGCATCGGGCTGAATCGCCAAGCGACGAGAAGCCAGCAATCGGGATGACGATGTTTGGAGTTACGACGCCGTGTGTCGAAGCGGTGCGACAGGCGATTGAGTCGCACGGGTTCGATGCGCTCGTGTTTCATGCGACGGGATCGGGCGACCGCGCGATGGAGAACCTAGTGCGGAGCGGGTTGATTCGCGGAGTGATCGACGCCACGACGACGGCGGTCGCGGATGAAGTGGTCGGCGGCGTATTGGCCTGCGGACCAGGTCGGTTCGATGCGATCTTGGCGGCTGGCGTGCCGTATGTACTCAGCGTTGGTGCGCTCGACATGGTGAACTTCGGAGCAAAAGAAACCGTGCCGCCGAAATTTGCCGACCGGAAGTTTTACGTTCATAACGCACAAGTCACCTTAATGCGGACGACACCGGACGAGAATCGCCAGATCGCTCGCTGGATTGCCGCAAAGCTAAATCGCTCAACGGCGCCGCTGACGCTGCTGATCCCGGAGTTGGGCGTGTCGGTGCTTGATGCGCCAGGTCAGCCATTTCACGATCCCGTCGCCGATGCCGCGCTGTTTGAAGAACTCGAACGATCAATCGAGCAGACTGAGCAACGCCAAATCCGGCGTTTGCCCTTGCACATCAACAACCCAAAGTTTCCCGCTGCGCTCGTTGAAGCATTTTCGAAATTGAATCAGGTCATGATTTGACCCAATGCCGCGAAGAATCGCAAAGACCTCTCCAAATGAAAGTGCCGTCATGCCCGAATCACGATCATCGATCTTGTCTCGCTTTCGTCAGCAAATCTCTTCGGGACGGCCGATCATTGGCGGCGGCGCGGGAACGGGATTGTCAGCGAAGTGTGAAGAAGCGGGCGGGATCGACTTGATCGTGATTTACAACTCCGGCCGCTTTCGTATGGCGGGACGCGGATCGTTGTCTGGGATGATGCCATACGGCAACGCCAATCAGATCGTCAAAGAGATGGCGTTCGAGGTGCTGACGGCAGTGACTCACACTCCGGTCTTAGCAGGAGTCTGCGGGACCGATCCGTTCATGATCCGCGATTGCTTTTTGCGCGAGTTGCAAGCGTTAGGCTTTGCCGGGATTCAAAACTTTCCGACGGTCGGCTTGATCGACGGGATGTTTCGGCAAGGTCTGGAAGAAACCGGAATGGGCTACGGCCTGGAAGTCGACTTGGTGAAAGCGGCTTCCGATTTGGATTTGCTGACAACGCCGTATGCGTTCACACCGGAAGAAGCCGCAGCGATGACGCGAGCTGGCGCAGACATTGTCGTGGCTCACATGGGACTGACGACCAACGGTTCGATCGGAGCCAAGACCGCCAAGTCGCTCGACGACAGCGTGCGGCTTGTTTCTAAGATCGCCGAGTCCGCGAAATCCGTGCGGCCGGAGGTGTTCGTGCTGTGTCACGGCGGCCCCATCGCGATGCCGGACGATGCTCAATATGTCCTGGACCGCGTGTCCGGTTGTGACGGATTTTATGGTGCCAGTTCGATGGAAAGACTCCCGACCGAAGTGGCCATCACCGCGCAGACGCGAGATTTCAAGGGCCTGCGGTTGCCGTCGGTTCGGTAGCCGCGAATCGCCCGAACGCGGATCTTCGGAAATCCCCTGCGTTCTGGCAAAACGCGGCGACATGATGCCGAAACGCAACCGACGTGAATGTGTCGATCGGATTGAGAAGTCCGTGTTGTTGCCAAATGGAAACAGGCAAATGACCCCGGAAATGTCAGGTATTTCCTGACACCCAAAAAAGTTGGCCTAAGTTTCCTCGACTCGTTCGGAACTCTTTTCTGTCGTTTCGGGGAACACCATGTCTGTCGCCACCCTGTGTGATGAATTGCTCGCGGTCGAAGAATCACCGATCCTGGATTCCTGCTTTTTGGGAATGGATTTGCGGTTCGAGTTGGATAATGACGTCGCGTTGGTGTAGCCGCTGGTGCGATCCCTGATGCGGCGGATCGAGTCGTTCGGCCTGATGGAAACCGAGGATGTGAGGCGAGTCGGAGTCGCCTTGCAGGAATCCCTGTTGAACGCCATTCATCACGGCAACTTGGAGCTGGATTCCGAACTGCGCCAAGGCGAGGAGTCGCTGTATTACGACTTAGCGAAAGCTCGGCAATTGATGTGGCCGTACTGCGACCGAAAAGTCCATGTGGTGGCATCGTTGTCTCGCGAGCGAATGAAGTTTGTCATCCGTGATGAGGGTCATGGGTTTGACGTTCAGAACGTCAGCGATCCGAGAACGAAAGAAAACTTGTCGCGAGTCGGCGGCCGCGGCTTGCTGATGATCCGCACCTTCATGGATGAAGTGAACCACAACGACAGCGGCAACTGCATTACCTTGATGAAGTATACGTCCCGCGGCCAAGAGACATTGGCTCGACTGAATGAGCTGGATGGCTTTGTTCTGTCTCCCGATGTGTTGTTGTTCGAGTGCCCTGGCTTGTGAGCTTGGCGGACTCTCGCCGTGGCTGGCGCTTCGGGTTAGTGTGTTACACATGCTCGCGGACGCATTGCAACGCTACTGGGGTTTTGACACATTTCGGCCATTGCAAGAACCGGCCATGCGGGCGGTCTTGGAAGGACGGGATTCGGTTGTCGTGATGCCGACGGGAGGCGGGAAGTCGCTCTGCTTTCAGGCTCCGGCGATGTGCCTGCCAGGACTTGCGGTGGTTGTGTCACCGTTGATCTCACTGATGAAGGATCAAGTCGATGCGCTCAAGTCGTGCGGCATCCCGGCGGAATTCAGCAACAGTTCGCTGAGCATGTCCGAACGGCAGCGCGTAGCTGAGGCCGTGCGGAACGAGCGGGTCAAACTGCTTTATGTCTCGCCGGAGCGGTTGGTTCAGGAAAGGACGATCGAGTATCTGAAGTCGCAGAAGGTGTCGTTGTTCGCGATCGACGAAGCGCACTGCGTCAGCGAATGGGGTCACGACTTCCGGCCGGAGTATCGCGAGCTGTCGATTCTGCGATCGAACTTTCCGCATGTCGGCATTCACGCTTACACCGCGACTGCCACGGATCGAGTGCGAAAAGACATTGTCAAATCGCTCGATCTACGCGAGGCCGAGGTGTTGGTCGGATCGTTTGATCGGCCCAATCTGGTTTACAAGGTCGAGCGGCGACGCAGCGGACTCGGTCAGGTTCTGGAAGTCCTGGGCCGGCACAAAGGGGAGTCGGGGATCATTTACTGCACGACTCGGAAGGATGTCGAATCGTTGCATGGTGCGCTACTCGGCGAGGGGATCAAGTCGTTGCCGTATCACGCCGGGATGCTGGACGAGGATCGGCATCGGAATCAAGAAGCGTTCATTGAAGAACGTGTGGACGTGATCGTGGCGACGGTGGCGTTCGGAATGGGGATCGACAAGTCGAACGTGCGATTCGTGATGCACTGGGGGATGCCGAAGTCATTGGAAAACTATCAGCAGGAAAGTGGCCGCGGCGGTCGCGACGGCCTGGAGGCGGAATGCTGGCTGTTTCATTCCGGTCAGGAGCTGATGCGCTGGAAAGGATCGTTGGAGGAGTTGCCGGCGGGGAGCGTGCGTGAGGCCGCGTTTCAATCGTTGCAGGCAATCACAAATTTCTGTCACGGAACGGTCTGTCGGCACAAAGTGCTGGTCAATTACTTCGACCAAGAATTGCCGGAGGACTCCGCCGTCTCGTGCGGCGCATGCGATGTCTGCTTGGGACAGCTCGATTTGATGCCGGATGCGCTCATCGTCGGCCAAAAAATCGGCTCGTGTGTGTATCGGTTGAACCAGCAGTTCGGAGCCGATTACACGTCGCAGGTTTTGAAAGGCTCAAAGGGGGAGCGGATACTACAAAACCAACACGATCAACTCAGCACTTACGGTCTGCTGAAGGACGAGGCACAGCGAACGATCCGCGATTGGATCGAGCAGTTGGCGGGCCAAGGGTTCTTGCAGAAATTCGGCGAGTACAACCAGCTCAAGTTGACCGACACTGGCTGGCAGATGCTACGCGGCCAGGCAACTCCACGATTGCTCAAGCCGGCCGAGAAATCGAAATCGAAACGCGAGGCAGCGGTGTCCGTCGATTCGTGGGACGGTGTCGATCGCGATCTGTTTGAATTACTGAGGAAGTTGCGTCGCGAAAAGGCGGTTGCGATGAGCGTCCCGGCCTACATCGTCTTCACGGACGCAACCCTGCGCGACTTAGCTCGGCGGCGACCGACAACGCTCGATGCGATGCGGCATGTGCGCGGTGTTGGCGAGAAGAAACTGGCGGACTTGGGAGCGGAGTTCATCACCGTCATTGCCGAATACTGCCGCGAGAAGAACGTCGCCGCCGATGTGACTCCGCTGTCGAGCGTCGCGACGTCAATCGGCACAACGGCCACGGGCGGCAAGACGATTTCAGCACTCTCCGCAGCACGACTGTTTCGCGAAGGAAAGACGATCGAACAGGTTGCATTGGAAATGAACCGAGCCGTCTCGACGGTTACGGGGTATCTGAGCGACTTCATTCAAAACGAAGGCTTGAGCGACCCGGCCCCGTGGGTACCGGCCGAGACCGCTCGCCGAGTCGAAGCGGTCGCCAGAGAAGTCGGACTGACGTTGCTCCGGCCGATCTCCGATCGACTGGAAGGCCAAGTCCCGTACGATCAAATCCGCATCGTGGTCGATTGCCTGCGAGTGCGGCAGAACCTCGGCGATTTCCCGACGCCGTGATTTAATGGATTGCCGCAATGTCTGATGATGATCACGATCCGACCGCAGAGCGAAATCGCATCAGCCGCGCGACGCTGTTTCTGTGGATTCCTGTCATCTACGTTCTCAGCGTTGGACCAGCGGGCCGTCTGTATCTGCAAATCCAAACTGATTTCCCGCGAGCGGCGCACGCGATGCAAGTCTTTTACATTCCACTATCCTGGATAAGTAAGCAATCCCCGCGGTTTGAAGGGTTTTTTGATTGGTACTTCGATCTCTGGCTACGTTTTTGAGAGGTTGTCTTGTCTACGAAGTTCAATAACCGCCGAGCAGATTCAACATGGCTGCTGGTCGGGTGTTTGTCATTACTCGTCTGCAAGTTGGCTCACGCCGAACCGCCGTCCAAATGGCAAGCCGATGACGTGGGCCTGAAGAAGACAGTGACTCCGTTTCTGACGACGCATTGCCTCCGCTGTCACGGTCCGAAAAAACAGGAAGGGAATCTGCGGGTCGATCAGCATCTGAAGGCCGACTTCCTCGACCCGGCGGTAAAAGCCAAATGGGGCGAATTGGTCAATGTGCTCAACAGCCACGAGATGCCGCCGGAAGATGAACCGCAGCCAAAACCGGACGAGGTCGCGGCCGTTGTCGATTGGGTCACGGAGCAGGTGTCGCGAGCGGAACTGATTCGCCGCGATGGGCAGATCGTGTTGCGGCGGCTGAATCGGGACGAGTATCGCAACACGATCCGCGATTTGATCGGTCTCGACTTTGACGTGTCGGCATTTCCGCTCGATCCGCCCGCGGGCGGGTTCGACAACAACGGTCATGCGCTCACGATGTCGCCATTGCTCACCGAACTGTATCTCGAAGCTGCTCGCAAGATTCTCGATCGGGTGCTCGTCGAACCGGACAGTCAGCAACCGCCGGCGATCAAGTGGCGATTTGAAATCGACTCCGGTGACAACGACTCGAACCGCGTCAAGTACGACGGGCAATCAGTCATCGTCAACGGCGGCAACAACCCGGTCAAAGACGGCTTCAAGTTCATCCATCACGAGAACTGGGACAAGCATTTGAACGCGCGCGGCTTCGAGCTGAAACACGAAGGCGAATATGTGATCCGTATCCGCGCGGCGGGCCGAGTGCCGAGTCGCGACGACGTCGTGGAATCGGCTCGCAAGGCGCTGCAAGATCGGCTCGACAAGCAGATGAAGGAGAATCCGACAGGAGAGAAATATCACCGGCAGCAGTTCGAGCACGATCTCGAACACTTTGCTTCCGATCGGATGTACGACTATGGCCCGCCTCGGCTGAAGCTGATCCAAACGCTCGGTGGCCAGCCGAAAGTCGTCGCCGAGTTCGACGTCGATGCGCCGCTCGAAAAGCCGCGCGAATACGAAATCCGCTCGCGGTTCACGACCGAACAAGCCGGCATCACGATCGAATATGCCTACGCGATCCCGAAGGTGCTTGAAAACTTCTGGTTCCAAGGTCACGACGTTTTCGCTCGGCCGGAGCTGTACGTCGATTGGTTTGAGCTGGAAGGTCCGCTGTTGGAAACCTGGCCGCCACCGAGTCACACGCGGTTGCTAGGTGATGCGATCCCGTCGAAAGACGATGAGCGTGAGGCCGCGAAGTCGATTTTCGGACGCTTCATGCGACAGGCCTATCGCCGCCCGGTGACCGATGTCGAAGTTGCCGACAAACTGAAGCTCTTCGATGCCGTGCGAGCTGACTCACCGTCGTTCGTGGCGGCGCTCAAATCACCGCTGATCGCGATAATCTGTTCGCCGCACTTCGTGTATCTGGCGGAACCGTTCGTAGTCTCGCCTTTAGGCGGAACGAGTTCGCAAGGGATTACAAAGTCAAATGGGGACATTGATAACCGCCGAAAGGCGGAACTGGCAACTGCGACCGCTAGGACTCTATCGAATCACGAACTCGCCGCGCGGTTGAGTTATTTTCTGTGGTCCACGATGCCCGATGCTGAACTCAGTCAACTCGCCGATGCCGGCAAACTGCGAGACAAAGCGACGCTGACCAAACAGGTCAACCGATTGCTGGCTGATCCAAAAGCCGATGCCTTCGTTCGTAACTTTGCCGGCCAATGGCTGGGCCTGCGCGAAGTCGGCGCGAATCCGCCCGCTGGCGATTTGTATCCACAGTACGACCGGCATCTGGAAACGTCGATTATCGAAGAATCAAAAGCCTTCTTTACCGAAATCTTGAAACACGATCTAAATGTGCTGAACTTCGTCGGCTCCGACTTCGTCGTGATCAACGAGCGGCTCGCTCGGTTTTACGGCATCCCCGACGTTCGCGGCGATCACTTCCGCCGAGTTGCCGTTCCCAAAGACATCCATCGCGGTGGCATCGTGACTCAAGCGTCAATGCTGACGATCACGTCGAACGGCACCCGCACGTCGCCGGTCAAACGGGGCACCTGGGTCTTGAAAAACGTGCTCGGCATCGACCCCGGCCTGCCGGTCGCGAATGCGGGAGACATCGCTCCGAAAGTTCCTGGTATCGACAAAGCCACGGTTCGGCAACGACTGGAGATTCATCGTACGCTGCCGCAGTGTGCTCGTTGCCACAACAAGATCGACCCGCTCGGCTTCGCCCTGGAAAACTTCAACGCCGCTGGCGAATGGCGCGATCAGGAAGGTTTCGGTTACAAAGGCCGAGTCAACCGTGACGACCCGAAGATCAACACCGCATCCAAACTCCCCGACGGCACGGCGATCGACGGAGTCGATGAACTGCGAACGGTCCTTCGTCAAAAAGAAGATTTGTTTTTGAACTGCCTTGCCAGCAAACTGCTGACCTACGCCCTCGGCCGAGAACTCAACTTGGCCGATCAGTCGACTGTCAAAGCCGCAGTTGAGCATGTGAAACAGAACGGCTACACGTTGCGGTCACTGGTGCAGTTCGCGATTCTGTCGGAAGTGTTCCAAACAAAGTGATAGTCCAATTGACTGCGAAATCCACAAGCAAGAAGTCGAGGTCGTCATGCTGATTCAGCGGTTGTCTCGTCGCATGATCCTGCGAGGTCTCGGAGCCGCAATCGCTCTGCCGCTATTCGACGCGATGTTACCGCGCGGTTGGGCCGCACCGTCGCAGTACAAGCCGCTAGATAAGTCGATGGGGACGCATCCGCGGCTGATTTGCTGCTATGTTCCAAATGGCGTGAACATCACCGAATGGGTGCCAGCCGACAAGGGCCACGACTACTCGTTGTCGCCGACGCTCGAAGTGCTCAAAGATCACAAAGCCGATTTCAGCGTACTCAGCGGACTGGGACATCCGGCATCGCAAGGAGGCCACAGCGGCGCGGATACCTGGCTGACCGGAGCCGATTTGAAATCGACGCCCGGTGCCGATTACACGAACTCGATTTCGGCCGATCAGATCGTCGCTGAACTGCATGGCAAGCAAACACGATTCCCGTCGTTGCAGTTGTCGGACGGTAGCGGGACCGGCGCGGCGGGGCATTCGCATACATTGTCGTTCGATCGCAGCGGTACCCCGATGCCATCCGAGAACTCTCCGAAACGCCTGTTCGAGCGGCTGTTCGTTCCCGACAGCGCGGCCGATCGCGCGGCGACATTGAGGCGATATGCCGAACGCAAGTCGATCCTCGACAGCGTGCGTGCTGAGGCCAAGCAACTCAACGACAAGCTTGGTACGCAGGATCAGCGAAAGCTCGACGAGTATCTGACCTCCGTCCGCGAAACCGAACAGCGCGTCGCTCGGCTGGAATCTTGGGTCGATGTGCCAAAGCCGGAAGTCGATGCGAAACAATTGCAGCTTGGCAGCCAGCCGGGCAACGCTCACGATCGGCCAATGTGGCTCGACGTGATGCTGGAAGTTTCGTATCTGGCGTTCCTGACCGACACCACGCGAGTCATCTCGTTCGAGTGGTCGCGTGAAGCGGGAGGCTACGGCGGCGGCGGCGAGAATCATCACGAGCTATCGCATCACGGCGGCGACAAGGACATGCTCCAGAAACTCGGCATCATCGACCGCTTTCACTTAGAACGGCTTGGCCGGTTCCTGACGTTCTTGAAGTCGACAAAAGAAGCGGGCGGCACAATGCTCGACAACACGGTGATCCTGTTCGGCTCCGGCATGAACAGCGGCACCGGCGGCGATCATTCGCCCAAAAATCTGCCGCTGCTCGTCGCCGGCGGCCACAAGCTGGGCCTCAAACACGGCCAGCACCTCGCCCACGACCCGAACAGTCACCCGCCGCTGTCCAACGTGTTGCTGACACTGATCCAAAAAATGGGGGTCGAGTCTGACAAGTTCAGCGACGCAAATGGAACACTCGCGGGACTAATCTGAACTGTTTTTCTCTGCCTTGAAAACGATGAACGTTTTGTTTTTGCGAGAAGCTTTTTTGCGGCAATTTGATGCCAAAGTGATCCTCGACCGCAGAAACTCGAAGAGAGCAGAGGATGGCGTGAAATCCAATTCAATGACGGCGTCGCATCGGGTCAACGTTGCGAATCCAAAAACGCGATCACGTCGCGGAGTTCTTGCAGGGTCATACGGTCAGCCAATTTGTCGGGCATGACGGAGATTTTCTGCGGCGTGCGTGCGGCGATGTCGATCGTTTTGAGTTCGGTCAGCTTTCCTTCGGCATCACCAACAATCGTCTTGCCTTCGTTTTCATGTACCACCATGCCGTTGATGACTTTGCCTTCGTGAGTCTCGAACGTCCACGAGACAAATTGCGGCGCAATCTCGCGGCTTGGTTCGAGGATCGACTGGATCAACTGGATGCGGTTCATCGCGCCAACCGCGCGCGACAGGTCCGGGCCGACTCTCCCCCCTCGCCCGTCGATCGTGTGACACTTGAAGCAGCCGGGGCCGTTCGGATGAAAGAAGACTCTTCGGCCCGCCGCTGGATCGACGTCGCCACCGCGTGCGAGTTGATCCATCCATTCTTGTCGCGTCGTCGGCTTGTGACTGCGGGTAGTCAAGATCGTTTGCGGGAGTTCGAGTTTTGCCTCTGCAAACGCGAGCGCTGCTTGATCCGCGAGGTTGGTGGCTAATGTGCCGATCGGTATCGCGATCGCCCCCTTTCCGATTTCGGTCACGGCGTCGCGAAGCTCGGCGTCGTCAGCAATCAGTGGTCGAGCGGCTCGCAATGCCTCAAATCGAAGTGGCAAAACCGCGCTGTTGTTCAAGAACTTCTGCAACAACTTCCGGCTTTGTCCGCCAACTGGTTCTGCTTTCGCGACGGCGGCTAGGCCAACCATTGCTTCGGCTCGCAGTTGCACTTCGAGCTGATCATTGGCCACCAGTTCGCGCAGCAACTCACCCGACACGTCCGGCTTCGTGGCTTGCAGCGTGCGGACGGTTTCAAGCCGCAGCGATTCGTTGTCCGACTTCAGCAAGCTGGCGAAGAACGGCGCGTCGAGCGACTTGTCTGTGGGGGACACGAGTCGCAGGGCTTGTGCTCGGACGGCGGGGGAGCGTTTTTCGTCTTTGAGCAACGGGACGACGTATTGTTCGGCCGGCGTCTTGTCGAAGTCTTCGGGCTTTTTTCCGTCGAGCATCTCCAGCGCGGCAATCGTCGCGAGGAACAACTCGGTCGTCATCCCTTTGTTGTCAAACATTGCTTCGACGCGCGGCTTGAGGTCCGTCAGCTTCTCCTCGGCCACCCACTGCACCGCCAGCCGCCGCACGTCCGGGTCGTGGTCCGAGAGCGCGACTCGCAGCAACCGGTCTTCCTGCGGGGCCTGCTTCCGAGCCGCCAGCAACATCGCCTGCCGAACTCTCGGAGCACTCGCTTTCACGGCGGGGACGGCATCGGGAATGAGATACTTTGCCAATGCGTCTTGTGAGAATTGTCGAGATGCAAGATTGGTGATCGTCGCAAAGACGAATGGATCGTCGCTGGACAGAGCGAGCTTGATGAGTGTCTCATCGAGCGATGCTTGAGCGATCATCGGCAACAATGGAGCGAAGTCTTCGCGCCATGGCTGCATGATTTTCGAGCTGCGCGATTGTGTCGTTTCAGGCTCGCGGTTCAACAACGTGGTAAGGCCACGAACGATCGCGCCGAGAAGTCGCTTTTTGGCATTGTCGTCGGCTTGCGACACATAATTCTTCACGGTTGGCTGTTGATACCTTGGCGATGTTGCCAGCCATCCGACGAAGGGATCGTCGTCATCTCTTAGTTCCCATCCGCCGTCCCACGACAAGCGGACGGTCTTGATTGCCCACAGCGATTCGAGGTCGAAGCGATAATTCTTTCCCCACCGTGGGATAACCGCATTGTGCTCAAGCTTTGGTCGGCTTGCCAACGATTGCGCGGCAATGCGTCGCACATCACGGCGCGGCGACTTCATCAGTTCGATGAGTTCATTCGACGAGCGTTGCGAAATCGAGGCGATGTCGATGACCGGCGTCTTGCGTGCTTCCTTCGGCGCGATCCTCCAGATTCGTCCGTGTCCGTGCAGCTTGTAGTCTCGCAGCACCCAATCGGTGCAGAACAACGAACCGTCGGGAGCGGTCGCGAGGCCGACCGGGCGAAAATTCTCGCCGCCGGTGATCAGCGGTTCGGCCAGCGAGGTGAACGACGTCCCCTTCGGCTGCAACCGAAAGCGGTCGATGCGGTGGTCCCCCCAACTGGTCACCAGCAGGTTGCCCAGATACTCCTCCGCCGCCAGGGGCGGTTTGTCCGAGCTACCGCTCGAATTCTCTTTCGACGTT